>JALWLL010000066.1 GCA_026996295.1 Sulfurimonas sp. | reverse complement strand
ATTTAAATTTTTTTCGATATAATACGAGGTTTTAAAATATTTTAACCTCGTAGGAAACTATTTCATGTTACTTTTTACTCCTGGTCCGACTCCTGTACCGCAAAATGTTCGTAATGCAATGGGTCAAGAGACCATGCACCACCGCACTCCAGAATTTGAAGCTATTTTTGAGAAAACCAGAAAACATCTTTTTAATCTTTTGAAGACTGATGAAGTTGTTATACTGAGCTCTAGTGGAACCGGTGCTATGGAAGCCGCAGTTATCAACTTGTGTCACAACACGCTTCTCAATGTAAACTCAGGTAAATTTGGTGAACGCTTTGGAAAAATCGCTCAAGCCAATGGACTTGGAAGTATAGAGATCAAAAATGAGTGGAATACACCTGTGGATGTTGAAGATATAGTTGAAACTATCAAAAACAACCCCAATATCGATGCCATAGCTGTTCAGATCAGTGAATCTGCCGGTGGTCTTCGCCATCCTGTTGAGGCTTTGGCTGAAGAGGTGAAAAAGATCAACCCTGATATTATGATTATTGCTGATGGTATTACGGCTGTAGGTGTTGAGAGGATCGATGTAGGTCATATTGACTGTTTGATCGCAGGAAGTCAAAAAGCACTGATGCTCCCTCCAGGGCTTTCTATCTTGGGGCTTTCCAATAAAGCTATAGAGAAGATCGGTTCAGGTAGAGGGTACTACTTGAACTTGGCGAGTGAGATCAAAAAACAGCGTCAAAATACAACCGCATACACTGCTGCAACAACACTTATTATCGGGTTATTGGAAATTTTTGAAACCATTGAGAGAGATGGTGGTTTAGAAAAACTTTATGATGAAACATCAAGACGTGCAAAAGCTGTCAAAGCTGCGCTTGAGACTATCGGCTTGCATGTATATCCAAAAATACCGGCACCCTCTATGACAACCATAGATGATGTGGATGCTTCTCAAATAAGAACACTGCTTAAAGAAAAATACGGGGTGAATGTTGCCGGTGGGCAAGACCATCTCAAAGGCAAGATTTTTAGAATTAACCAGATGGGTCTTATCTCCGTGTACGAGATGGCGTGGGTTGTAAACTCTGTCGAGCTTGTTTTAAATGAAATTGGTCGTAGAAAATATGATGGTAGCGCAAATAAAATATTTAATGAGATATTTTTCAATTTAAAGACTAATTCATGATACTTGAACACGAAATACCAAACGGTACAAAACTTTATTTTGGCAAAAGCGCCAAAGTAAAAAGAAAAATTGAGCAGATCGCTAGTGACGTACTCTATGAAAAGGGGTTTGAAGAGATAGTGACACCGAACTTTTCTTACCACCAACATTTAAGTATCGCAGATGATAAAGAACTCATACGCATAAACGATGCAAAGAACCATATGCTCTCTCTTCGTGCAGATTCAACTATCGATGTTGTAAGAATCATAGAAAAAAGACTTGGACGCAATACGGAGCAGAAAAAATGGTTTTATATTCAACCTGTATTTCGCTACCCTACCATAGAGCAATATCAGGTTGGTGCCGAATATATGGACGAGAAACAACTTTCATCTGTTATGAATATTGCTATGGAGATTTTTGAAAAACTTGAGATCAATCCTTTAATTCAGATATCAAATATCAAAATACCTGAGATACTTGTGGGTATGTTTGATCAACTTACTCTCAATGATTTTCGCCATATCAATATAGAGAAATTTTTAAATTTAAAAGTAAAATGGCTGGAAAAGCTTGTGTATTTACAGTATGTAGAACAAATTGATGAGGTGATGCAAGAGGCTCCGGAAGCTATTTGTGTGGAACTTCTGAAAATGAAAGAGTTATGTTCGGAGATATCGTGTAAAAATAGTGTTTTGGCTCCTATGTATTATGCAAAAATGCTTTACTATGATGAACTCTTTTTTAGAGTGATAGATAAAAATGAAGTCTATGCAAGGGGTGGCAGATATAAAAGTTCAGAGTTGACTTCGGTTGGTTTTGCTATCTATACAGACGCACTTTGTGAAATGTTAACAAAATAATAGAATGAATAAGAGGAAAATAATGCAAGCAGATTTAATAGTTGGTATCCAATGGGGTGATGAAGGAAAAGGGAAAATAGTTGACAGGCTCGCATGTGAGTATGATATGGTTTGTAGAAGTCAAGGCGGTCACAATGCCGGACATACTATCTGGGTAGATGGGGTTAAATATGCCCTGCACCTTATCCCATCAGGCGTATTAAATCCTGAAGCAATCAATGTAGTAGGTAACGGAGTGGTTTTGTCTCCTGAATCTATCATCAAAGAGATGGTTCAGTTTGAAGGGCTTGAGGGGCGTCTATATATTTCTGATAAAGCGCATTTAAACCTTTCTTACCACGCTTTGATAGATCAGGCAAAAGAGCGATGCAAAGGTGATAAAGCGATCGGTACAACAGGAAAAGGGATAGGACCTGCATATGCCGATAAGATCAGCCGTACAGGTTTTAGAGTGGGTGAACTTTTAAACCCCGAAAAACTTTGTGGTGCCATTATAGAATATTTTGAGCAAAACAGAGCCGTATTTGATGTGTATGAGATCCCAACACCCCAAAAAACAGAACTTCTAAAAGAACTTGAGGGTTACAAAGAGAAGCTTGCTCCTTTTATAACAGATACAACCCAGTTAGTATGGAGGGCACTTGATGAGAACAAAAGGATTTTGCTTGAAGGTGCTCAGGGAACTATGCTTGATATAGACCATGGAACTTACCCTTATGTGACATCTTCATCAACGGTGAGTGCGGGTGCATGTACAGGTCTTGGAATCAATCCAAAAGATATTGGCAAGGTGACCGGAATTGTTAAAGCCTACTGTACACGTGTTGGCAATGGACCGTTTCCTAGCGAAGACACCGGTGAAGACGGTAAACGTCTGGGTGAGCAGGGTCATGAATTTGGAACTACAACAGGTCGAGCGAGACGTTGTGGTTGGTTTGATGCTATTGCTACAAAATATGCTAGCCGCCTGAACGGTTGTGATGAACTGGCTTTGATGAAGCTGGATGTACTTGATGGTTTTGATGAGGTTAAAGTATGTATAGCGTATGAACTCAATGGAGAAGAGATAGACTATTTGCCATCAAACCTCGAGGATGTGAAACCTGTTTATAAAAGTTTTAAAGGTTGGGATAAATCTGTAGGTGCAAGAACTTTTGATGAGCTTCCAAAAGAAGCACAAGAGTATGTTCTTGCAATTCAAGAGATCACAAAAACAAAAGTTGGTATAATTTCTACATCCCCTGAAAGAGATGATACTATTATCTTGTAAAACAGATACACTGTAGATTTTATACAATCTGTTACGTGCTTCTAGGAGACAGCTTATGAAAACTCGTTTTAGCTCTTTGGTCAATATAAAAAAGAACAAAATGCAAAACAGTGAAGAAGTTGTTCAAAAAGCAAATAAAGATGTAGCAAGTGCATCGGAAGCACTTGAGCGTTCATACGCCACTTTACAAAAAATCACTGCCCCTGATTCGGGTTCCGTCAAAGAGCTTCTTGCATCAAGAAGCCTTGTTTCTTCTGCAAGAAATGCTATAAAACACAATCAGGAATGGAAAAATTTTTCACAAAATCAACTACATCAGGCACAAGAGCAATTAAAATTGGACATGGTAGAATATGAAAAATTTAAATATTTAGAAGTTGATGAAATAAAAAAAATACTAAAACAAAAAAAGCTTCAAGAAGCAAAAGATCTAGATGAAGTGGCACTCATGACTTACAATATAAAAGGACACCAATGAAAATATGGCTCGCTTTAATGATAGTTACCTCTTTGGCTTTTTCACTACAAACCAGTGATAGACTGTTTGAGTGTACGGAAATATTTAAAGAGAGAAAAAGTGAACTTCTTGTAGAACTAGAAAGAATTGATGAGCAAAAACAGGCTTTAGAAGCATTAAAATCCGCTACAGAGGAACTTCTAAGAAAAAAAGAGGCAAAAGTTTCTCAGCAGGAGGAAAGTGTCAATAAAAAACTTGCCACGATAGCTAAAAAAGAGCAAGATATAAAAAAAATGTTGAGTAAAAATGAAGCTGTTTTAAAAGAGATAAAAGAGATCAAGATGAATAAAGTTGCTCAAACTTTTTCAAAAATGAAAGCCGGGGCAGCGTCTAAAATACTTTCAGATATGAAAGTAGAAGATGCTGCTTCTATATTGGGCTCGCTCAAACCAAAGACTGTAGGACAGATACTGAGTAAAATGGATTCGAAAAAAGCTTCTGAGTTAACAAATCTTTTGAGTCGATAAAGGTGTAAAACTTTAGCTCTAATCATATTTTTACCTTATTTGTTGTAGAATGACTGAATTTATTTTAACAAGCAGGGTCTATCAATGAAAATTTCACTAAAAACTATACCTCATATCTCAAACAAAATAGCTATAGATTTAAATATGAGCGGTGTAGTTACTATGACTAAAGGCTTGGAAGCTGTTGCGCATGAAGCAGAAAAAGTTTTAACTCAAAACGTAAAACAAGAGATGGCACTCGAAGAGAAAGCCGCTGAAATCTGTGATGATAACGAAGAAGAGATAGACTTTATGTTGGCAGATGAGAGACAGCTCTTTTTTATGATCAAGAAAAAACTTGCACCGGAATATGATGTGATACTTGATTATGAAGAGCGTTATTCTGATATTTCTCATAAAATTTTGGATGAGTTATATGAAGAGGATTTGATCCACTTTGATGTAACGGAAAACCGTATTAAAAATATTATATACAACGCTATCACATCATTCATTGCAGATTCATCAGAGATACAAGATGCTGTTATGAATAAAATTCGCTCATATAAAAGAAATTTTATTCCGGGAACAGATGAGTTTGATATATTATATGAAAAATTATACAAAGAAGAGTTAAGTAAAAGGGGTATGGAATAATGGCAGTATCAATGAAAAAAGTTTGGCTTTATCTTGAAAATGGAACATTTTTAGAAGCGAAAAGTTTTGGTACAGAGGGAACAAGTGTCGGGGAGATAGTCTTCAACACTTCTATGAGCGGCTATCAGGAGATTATGTCTGATCCATCGTATGCCGGGCAGTTTGTGACTTTTACTATGCCTGAGATTGGAAATGTTGGTGTAAATGAGCAAGATATGGAAAGTACAAGTGCTCACGCTAAGGGGATGCTTGTAAGAAACTATCAATCACGATATTCTAATTTCAGAGCGGAAGATTCACTGCATAATTTTCTTCTTCAATACAACGTAATGGGGATATGTGACGTTGATACAAGGTATTTAACGAAAATGATTAGAAGGGAAGGCGCTATGATGATGGTGGCCTCAACTGAGATAAGTGATGCCGAAGAACTTAAAAAGATTTTAGAAACTTCTCCTCGTATAGAGGATGTAAACTACATAGAACAGGTAAGTACAAAAAAGCCTTATGTGCATACTTCCAGTACATACTCATACAGAGAGTTTAATTATGACAGTGCACCGGAAGCACAAGCCAAAATAGTTGTGATTGATTTTGGTGTTAAAAGAAATATACTCAATGAAATGGTAAGTGCAGGTATGGATGTGGAAGTGATTCCAAATGATTTTCAAGCAAAAGATCTCATTGAAAAATATAATACCAAAGAGATAGATGGAGTGTTTTTGTCTAACGGTCCGGGAGATCCTCTGGTTCTTAAAAAAGAGCAAGAGCAGATCAAAAAACTTATAGATGCAAAAATTCCGATGTTTGGTATATGTTTAGGGCATCAACTCCTTTCTATCTCTCATGGCTATGATACATTTAAACTCAAATTTGGTCACCATGGCGGCAATCATCCTGTTAAAAATGAGAAAACGGGACTTGTTGAGATCACTGCACAAAATCATAATTATAATGTTCCGGATAATATAACAGAGATTGCAGAAGTGACACATACTAATCTTTTTGATAACACTATTGAAGGTCTGCGTTATAATGATGCACCTATATTTTCAGTGCAACATCACCCAGAATCTTCCCCTGGACCAAAAGAGAGCAGATACATCTTTTCTGAGTTTCTTTCCCTCATAAAACGCTAAAAGAGACTGCTTTAGGAGCACTCTTTTACAAATAAAAAAAACTTATAACAATCATTTGACTCTCTCATCAAAATGTTCCAATCTTACAGTATTATTTGGTAAGTAAACAAAAAGATAACAAATTGTAAAATTTGTCACAGATTGGTCACTAATTAAGATTACTTAAACATTTCTACTGATATTATAGCAATGTTAATTAGTTTAATTAATTAAAAGAAAATTAATTAGGCATAATTGCTTTGAATCTTTAAGGAGGCTATATATGGAGAATCGTCCATTAGAGTACGACTATACAGTTGCAAAGATGTTCATGTTCACAACAATCGTATTAGGTATTGTTGGCATGCTCGTCGGTGTGATTTTAGCATTTGAACTAGCTTTTCCTAGTGTTAATACATTTCTAGGATCAGGTTTAGCTGAATTCACTAACTTCAGTCGTCTTCGTCCACTGCATACGGATGCAGTAATATTTGGTTTTACATTAAGTGGTATTTTTGCTACTTGGTATTATGTTGGTCAACGTGTACTAAAGGTGTCAATGGCAGAATCGGGCTTTTTGATGTTTATTGGTAAATTACACTTTGTATTATATGTTATTGGTGTTGCAGCAGTTGTTGTATCATTATTAGCTGGTGTTACTACTTCAAAAGAGTATGCTGAATTTGAATGGCCGATTGATATCGCTATTGTAATTGTTTGGGTGCTGTTTGGTATGAGTATATTCGGTCTAATAGGTATTCGCCGTGAGAAAGCACTTTATATCTCTGTTTGGTATTATATTGCAACATTTCTTGGTGTAGCAATGCTTTACCTGTTTAACAATATGGCGATACCTACTATGCTAGCTGCTAGTCCTATTGGTGAGAGTGGAATTGGTGCGTGGTACCATTCTGTATCGATGTATGCTGGTACAAATGATGCACTTGTTCAATGGTGGTATGGTCACAATGCGGTTGCATTTGGTTTTACGGTTCCAATTGTTGCAATGATTTATTACTTTTTACCAAAAGAGTCCGGTCAAGCTATTTACTCATATAAATTATCATTACTCTCTTTCTGGGGATTGATGTTTGTTTACCTCTGGGCTGGTGGTCACCACTTGTTATTTTCAACTGTTCCTGACTGGATGCAAACTATGGGTTCAATTTTCTCAGTGGTTCTTATTCTTCCATCATGGGGTTCAGCGATCAATATGCTTCTGACAATGAAGGGCGAGTGGCAACAAGTTGCAGCATCTCCACTCATTAAGTTTATGATTCTTGGTTCAACTTTCTATATGTTCTCAACTCTAGAGGGTCCTATTCAAGCAATTAAATCTGTTAATGCTATTGCACACTTTACCGACTGGATCGTTGGTCACGTTCATGATGGTGTACTTGGTTGGGTTGGCTTTATGATTATGGCTGCACTTTACCATATGGCTCCACGTGTGTTTAAACGTGAGATCTATTCAAAGAGTTTAATGGCTACACAATTTTGGATTCAGACTTTAGGTGTTGTACTTTATTTCACTTCAATGTGGATTGCAGGTATTACACAAGGTATGATGTGGCGTGCTCACGATGAATTTGGTAACTTGGCTTACTCATTCATTGATACTGTTACTGTTTTACACCCTTACTATACTATTCGTGGTATTGGTGGATTGTTATACCTAATCGGTTTCTTGATGTTTGCTTATAATATCTACAAAACTATGACTGCTGGTCGTAAAGTAGAAGAGAGTGAACTACAAAATGCTTCGCCTATGGGCGCTTAAATAGAAAGGATTAAATTATGTTTCATTGGTTAGAAAAACATCCGTTCTTTTTTGCGGTAGGTGTGTTTGTTGTTATTGCTTTTGCTGGTTTGATCGAAATTCTTCCAAACTTTGCTCAGGCATCACGTCCTGTAATCGGTACTACTCCATACTCTACTTTAGAATTAACGGGTCGTCACGTTTATATTAAAAATAGCTGTAATGCTTGTCATTCACAGTTAATTCGTCCATTTAAATCAGAGACTGATCGTTATGGTCACTACTCTTTAAGTGGTGAGTATGCATATGACCGTCCATTTCTTTGGGGTTCAAAAAGAACTGGTCCGGATTTAATGCGTGTTGGTAATTATAGAACTACCGACTGGCATGAAAATCATATGAAAGATCCATCCGCTGTTGTTCCTGGTTCAATTATGCCAGGTTATCCGTGGTTGTTTACAAATAAAGCAGATGTAGATACTGCGTATGCAGAGCAATTAACAGTTGCACAGTTCTTTTCTGTTCCTTATAACAAACCGGTTCCTATGAAAGATGGGTCAACTAAAACTGTTAAAATGGGTAACAGTGTTGCAGAAGCAAATGCTTTAGCTTTGGCTGAAGCAAAAGTAATTGCAGCAGATATGAAAGATCAAGATGTTAAAGATGCAGTAGCACGTGGGGAAATTCCTGAGATCGTAGCTTTAATTGCATATATGAACAGTCTGAAATAGTAGGGGTTGAAAGTGGATATTGCTGAAATTCAAGCTTATGGTTACTTCGGTCTTACAGCTTTTTTAGTGTTTGTGCTTTATAGTTATATTTATCATCTATACAGTACCGATAAAAAAGAGGGTGGCCATGATTATGAAAACTATAGCAATATAGCGCTAAAAGATGATATAGAAGATACTCCGATATCTTCTGTATCTGACGATAAAGAGAAATAGGAGAGATATATGAATAAGCTTTATCTTTGGGGAATTATCATTACCGCTTTGATGCTACTGTTTACGTACATGTCAGTAGCTGGTTCAGAGGGTGGTTTAAATGGTGATATCGTCAATATGCTTGCAATTGCGGGTGCTGTTGCGCTTGTAATCATTACAGTTTTTGTAGTTATCAAGTATGTTCGTCAAATGCAGACTGACACTGCTGATGGTAAATTGGCAGATGAGCAATGGGACGGCATTGGTGAATACTTAAATGAGGTGCCTAAGGGCTGGGCAATAATGTTTTTATTAACTATGGTTTGGGGTATGTGGTACTGGACAGTTGGTTATCCAGTCAATGCATATTCACAAATCGGTGAGTATAATGAAGATGTTGCAGCACATGATGAAAAATTTGAGGCTGAGTACGCATCCATTACCGGTGACAGATTAATTGAGATGGGTGAATCTGTATTTTTGGCGGAGTGTAAAGTTTGTCATGGTATCAATGCTGATGGTATTGATGGCAAGTCAGCAAACTTAAATCAAAGACTTGAAGCAAATGTTGTTAAATATGTTGTAGAAAACGGTTCCAACAATAAACTTCTTGGAACTGAGATGCCAATGCCGGATCGTAACGGTCTGTTTAACAGTAATACAGGTGCCCTTATCACTGATGCAGAAATAGATGCTGTATCTGCATATGTTGCAAACGGTATGAGCGGAGCAGGTGCAGATGTATTTGCCGGAACTTGTGCTGCGTGTCACGGAGCTGATGGAAAAGGTATGGACTTTGTTGCACCAAATCTTGTTAACTTTACACCTGAACTTGTTACCAATGTCTTAAATCATGGTAAAAAAGGTGTGATGGGTCAAATGCCTAGCTTTGATAGACTTAATGCTAAGCAAAAAGAAGCAGTTGGCGCATATATTGCCGACTTAAGTAAATAAGGGGACGAACATGAATGAAAATAGAAGTGTTTTTGCTCTCGATGGTGTTACTGGTATGTTAATAGCAACAGTGTTGTTGTTGACTATACTTGTTTTTTTAACGATAGGTGCTTTAGGTGTGCAAAATGCAAATGCTGCAAACTATTACGATATAAAAGATGAGCAATCAATCAAGATGATTAGTACTGATAATGCGAAACATCTTATTGATGTGAAGTAAAGGGGTAAGAGATGGAAAAAATTATTTCATGGGGCTTAGTAATTATGGCAGCTTACACACTTTATGCGGTTGTAACACCAAATCACCTTTTTATCGGTTAGGAAATTTCATTGAAAATTTCAAGGGGGCTTGCGGCCCTCATCTTCACATTATTATTTCATACAACACTAGTAGCAGAATATTTATATAAAGATGAGATAGTTCATCGTAAAGAGTTTACAAAAGAAGTAGAAACGCTAGGTTCTGAACTTTATAATAAAACAGGTATTGCACTTAGACTTGTTATGTTAAGAGAGTTACCTAACGGTGTAAGTATGTTTGAATACGAAAAAGAGCTTTTGTCGAATTTTAAGGAACCAACAATTGTATTGGTTTTTAGTGAAATGGATCAAGAAGTGGATTTAATGGCAAACGATACCTCTTTATATAAATATTTTAATAAAAAGCAGGTTTTAAGCCCTGTTGCATCTCCCGTACAAGCTTTTATAATGGCTCTTGTATATGCAGATTCCTGGGAGCACTTTGAAGAACTTAGAACTAATTACGGGGGAACCATCTTGCCTTTATTGGCCGGAAAAGCCAAAAATGAGCAAATAGTCGGAAAATATGCAGGTAGTATGTTTAATGGTTACTTGGATATTGCACATCAAATCGCTACCTCACATGGAATTGTGCTTGAAAATGATCCGGGTGATGCAAACCAGGAAACTATCTTTTTCATAAAATTGTTTTTCTACGGTTTTATTTTATATGGTATAGTTATGTATATCAGAAGAAAATTATATATAAGAAGGCAAAGACTTGAGCAAAATAAATAGCGGAAGAATATGGCCGTATGCGATTGCTGCCTCCATCATCCTAGTATTTGGATTTTGTGTTGCAACCATAGTTGTTTCTATGAAATTACCGGTTGAAAAAAGCGATACATACATGATGAACTATCATGAGGCAGATGCAAGTGCAAATGAACTTATAAAATCTCAGATCGCTTTTGATAAGGAGTATGTAATTAAGTACGTTACAGATGGACTCAATACACAAAAGAGTATAATAAAATATGAAATTCTGGATAAAGATAATAACCCCGTAAATGAAGCTGATATAGTGGTTGTGGTGACAAGACCAAATAACCATAAGTATGATCAAGAGCTTACAAGTCCAAAAGTACAAGACGGCATATATACCTTTGAAAGTATAGAGCTTCCAAAAGAGGGACGATGGGACATAATGGCCAAAGTAAGTATCGGAGATAAAAGTCGTTTTTACAATGTAAAAGCAGATACGCGTTACTCAGAGGCATTTGAGTACTAAATATAGATGGATAAAACTACAATAGTTTTACCAACAGCTCGTGCTATCAGGCATGAGCAGATGCAAATAAAATCAAATACACTTTTTCTTCCCACCTACATCACGATGAGTGAATTTCTTTCAAAACTTTGTATTGTAGATGGCTATTTAATGGCTGATGATGACACTCGAGTACTTTTACTTATGGAAGCTTCTGATTTTAGCTCATTTAAAGAGCTTCATATTGAGAGAAACTTTTTTACATTTACAAAAAACTCCAGTTATATTTTTAAGTTTTTTGAAGAGTTGAGTGCTGAGTGTTATGAGATAGATAATCTTGCATCTATAGATATTTATGGAGAATATGAAGAGCACATTGCAATACTTCAGAAATTATATAAGCGATATGAGCAGCTTTGTTATGAGAGAAAAATACTAGATAAAATATTTTTGCCGAAGCTTTACAGATTTAATGAAACATATGCCAGAGAACTCGGATATGTAAAAATATATATTGAGGGGTATTTGACAAATTTTGAGCTTCAACTGTTGGAGCAATGCTCTGAGTTTTGTAGAGTCGATATTATTTTTAACACTTCCAGTTTTAACAAAAAAATGCAGGAAAAACTTTCATCCTATTTTGTACAGGAGTTTCATCCGGGATACAGATATAGACTTTCTTTGAATGAAAAAAAGGTTGTTGAAAAAACCAATGTAGAGCTCAACAAAAATATAACTTGTGAATATTTTGCTGAAGCAGTTTTACAGATAGCTTTTATAAAGAAAAAAGTGTATGAGTTTGTAAAAAAAGGTTATGCCCCGGAGAAAATCGCCGTTATACTTCCCAATGAAAATATTGCGCAGTTGTTGAAGCTTTTTGATGATAAGGCAAACTTTAACTTTGCTATGGGAAACCCCTATACTAGCTCAGAAATCTATAAAAAACTTGATGCCACACTCAAGATGATAGATCAAGAATCATGTGAAAATGATGCAAGGCTGCAAAGGGTCGGTGATGAGCTTTATCTGCAACTAAGAAGATTAAACCATAAGGAAGCAGGAAGTAAAAAAGGGTTTTTAGAACTTCTTCATGAGTTGGGGTCTTTTTTTACAAACAAGACAGAGCTGAAGATATTTAACGAAGAAATTTACAAGTTTGAGAAGCTTTTAGCGTTTATGCAAGAGATGAGCAACAAAGCAAAACTGAGTTTGTTTATGCAAAGACTTGCCCAAAGAAGCATAGATGATGTACGTGGCGGTAAGATAACCGTGATGGGTGTTTTAGAGACACGTATGATAGATTTTGATGCAGTGATTATTGTAGATTTTGATGATAAGAATGTCCCAAAAAGAAGTGAAAAAGATATGTTCTTAAATACAAAACTAAGAGAGATGGCATCACTTCCAACAATGGGTGATAGAGAAAATTTGCAAAAGCATTACTATGAGATGCTTATGTCGCGCTCACATGAGGTGGCGATCTCTTATGTAAATTCTTCACAAAACAGTGCTTCGAGGTTTTTGAAACAACTCGGCATACAAACTCACAAGCAACATGATGATATAGCGTATGCAGAGATACTCTTTAGTAAGGGGCACAAGAGACAACTACATAACAAAGAGATCACAGTAGAGTATTCGTTTAAAGACAAAGAGCTCTCTGCAACCATGCTAAAGACATACCTTAGCTGTAAAAGAAAGTATTATTACAAGTATATACAAGGGATTAAAAACCATACCATTGCAAAAGATATGCCACAGGAGTATGAGATAGGCAATGTTGTTCATAAGGCTCTAGCGGAACTTTATAGAAAAAAAGATGCTTATTATGACGTGGATAGTTTGAGAAAAGATCTCCATAAAGAACTTGACAAAGCAAGGGGAGAGAGTGAACTAGATATCTATTTGATAGCTTTGCAAAAAAAGAGACTTGAGAGTTTTTATGCCAAGGAAGTTGAGCGTTTTGAGAGGGGCTTTAAAGTTTTACATACAGAGAAAAAACTCTCTACACCTTTTTGTGGTATGAGTTTAAGCGGTATCATAGACAGAATAGATAAAAAAGAAAATGCCATAGAGGTTCTTGATTATAAAACAGGTTCCTATGAGTTATATACGCAAAAAAGTGTTTTACAAGCGAGTGATTTTCAGCTGGA
>JALWLL010000065.1 GCA_026996295.1 Sulfurimonas sp. | reverse complement strand
AGCCCGAATAATAGTACGGAGCTACTTTGTAAAACCCCATTTTAATATCAAGTGCAGGTCCCACCCACTCTGTTGCATCGATAACTCCACGCTCCAATGAGGTGTATATTTCACCGGCAGGCAAAAGGATAGGATTGACACCCATTTTTGCAAAAACCTCTCCGCCAAGTCCCGGAATACGCATTTTAAGACCCTGCATATCTGCTAAAGAGTTTATCGGTTTTCTAAACCATCCACCCATTTGGATATTTGTATTGCCGCCTAGAAAGGGGTGCAGATTGTATTTTGCGTATTGTTCACGCCAAAGATCAAGACCGCCGCCATAAAGCATCCAGGAGTTGATCTCTTCAGCCGTAAAACCAAACGGGATACCACTGTAGAGTGAAAAAGCGGAATTTTTCCCTTTCCAGTAGTAAGGACCCGAGTGAAACGCATCTATTTGACCGCTAGAGCACGCATCAAACACCGCAAGGGCAGGGACAAGCACATTTTTTGGATAGAGCTTGATCTCTAGTGAACCACCACTGACATCTTTCACTCTTTGTGCGAACTTCTCAACCCCTGTGCCCATGATGGGAAAGTGCGCCGGCCAACTCGTAGCAAGTTTGACAATTGTTTTTTTATTTTTGTTTATATAGACTCTCTTGCTTTGCTCATCTTTAGGTTGGGGATGCTTTGAGTAGTCAATTGCCTGACGATTGTTTTCATTACAGCCACCTAGTGCCAAAGCCGCCGATGCTGCTGTTGCTGTTGTTAAAAAATCTCTTCGGTTCATCTTCATAATGCCTTGTAAATATTAATGGCTAATTATATTGTATATCTCACATAAAGGCAAAAAAATTATATGATCTATAAAACAAAAAACTATAAATAACTTATCGTATATTATTTAAGTTCTCAAGATATAATTTCATCACACATAAACAAAAGGAACAGATGTGAAAA
Source organism: Sulfurimonas sp. (assembly GCA_026996295.1). GTDB lineage: Bacteria > Campylobacterota > Campylobacteria > Campylobacterales > Sulfurimonadaceae > Sulfurimonas. The sequence continues at coordinate 41,468 of JALWLL010000065.1, read as the reverse complement.
TAATGACAAAACTACTCCTTGTTATCTCATTTTTTGCTATAACGCTCAATGCTAACACACAAGAGGCGTCAACAGTCATAGACAAAATGATACAGGCATACGGTGGAGAAAAAAACCTCAAACAACTCAATGCGTACGAGCAGGTATGGCATATCGAGACAAAAACAAGTAAAAAAAACGGAACAGATTATAGAAAAGTAGCTTTGCCGGATTTTCTTAGAACCGAGCTTGTGTATCCCGATAAAAATGAGATAAGAGTGATTATAAAGGATTATGGGACAAAACAATACGGCAATAAAAAATTTCAAGCGCAAGGACCAATGCTTGATGCAATGAAACTTCAACTAATGAGACTCTACTCTCCACTGACACTTAAAAAGAAACTGAAAAATATCACTCTTGAAGATGAAAAAGATCACTATGTTTTAACAATTAGCAAAGGGAGTATCTCTGCTAAATATTTTGTTTCCAAAAAAACTTTTTTTATAGATAAAGTGGTCGGTAATTTAAAAATAAACGGTAACGGAATGGCTTTTTTAACGATCTACAAAGATTATAAAGCGCAACACGGTGTTATGTTTCCCCATACAGAAGTAAAATACGCAGGGGGAATAAATACAGCTGTTATGAGCCTCAAAGAGATGCGTTTTGTTCGAGCACCAAAAGTGCGACACCACCTGTGATCTAAAAGTTCAAAGTCAACTGTGTTTGATTTGACAAAGGCTTGTTTAAAATAGATTTATCCACTCCAACTATAAGGGCAAAGTGAAACTTTGTGCCCTTAAGTATCTTGATAATCTCACTCTCTTTTTTATATTTAAAAATATCATCACTCTCTTCATAATCGCATCTATCCGGAAGTATATAGATCGTCTTTGCCCAGTTTGCCTGCTTTTGCAAAAATTTTATCTCTGATGTTATCAAAGTGGTGTTGGATTCAAAGATAAGAACCTTATCACTTGTCCCAAACTCTTTGATCTCAAAATTTTTGTTTGTAAACACCGCTTCAAAGTGATCGATAGGGGTAAACTTTCTTAGTCTAAAGTTAATTTTTAGACTTTTATACAGGTGCAGTAACTCTTCGAGATAGGGGATGAAAAAAGGCGATATAAGCTGTCTTTCATAAAAAGTGTTCTCATAAATAAAAGAAGTTTCAAAAAGTGTTTGCTCCATAATAGTTATGGTTTGAGAAGTGGTTTTGATAAAAGGTTTTATATTTGTAAATATATTTTTATCGCTAAGAGCAGGGCAGAACAAAACAGTACTGTTCGCATCAGCATTCCATAACAATTTAAAAATAGAGCGTATATCACCGTTTATGGTTATAAAGTTTTGCTCAGTGATAACCTGCAGCGCAAGTTTTAAAATAATCTCATTACACTCATAGGCAACGATCTCTTTTTCTATAAGCTTAAAACGCAAAAGACGCTTCAGAGACTCCTCAACATCTTGAACTTTGATCCAGGCGATCTCACTGTCGCTGATCTGAGTGGGTTTGTCAAATATAACACCATAGGCACCGTTTACAATAGCTTCTTCAATAGCACTCTCATCAAAAGCTATAAAAAGATCACCTCTTTTTACTTTGTGTGCTTCAAACACAACATCATCAAAACTATTTACAAACGGCTCATTTACAAGTTTTCCATAAGTAAGTGCTATGGTATTTTCAAGTCTCATCCAATAGGTGTACCCGCTTTTTTAGGTTTTTCCGGTCTCACTAAACACAAACCGTCTTCATCTTTAGCAGCAAGAAGCATTCCCTCAGAGATCATTCCCATAAGTTTTGCAGGTTTGAGGTTTGCAACAACACATACCTGTGTATCTACAAGAGACTCGGGTGAGTAAAACTCTTTAATTCCCGCCACAACTTGTCTAGGTTGCTCTTCACCAAGATCTACTTGAAGTTTCAGAAGTTTTTTACTTTTTGCAACCTCCTCGGCTTCTATCACGGTACCAACCTTGAGTGATGTTTCAAAAAACTGACCAATCTCTATGAGGTTGTCTTTTTCTGCGTTATCAACTTTTTTTTGTTCTTTCTTTTCTTGTTTTGGTTTGTTAGGTTCCGCTTTTGGTGCTTCACTCATCAAAGGCTCTTCAACTCTTGGAAAAAGTGGCGGAACTTTTTTAATATTAAATAATTTTAAAAGCTTTTTCTCTAAAATAAGTTCTTTATAGCTGTCATTGTCAATCGTAAAGTTCAAAGCCTCCGCTATGGTTTGTGTTGTACGAGGCATAACAGGTGAGAGCATCACTGAAGCTTTTGCAAGAACATTTGCAACAAGAGCAACCGTTGCGAGTGCTTCATCTTTTTTACCTTCTTTCATTTTTACCCAAGGCGCATGTTCTTCTATCGCTTTGTTACCGATAGAGAAAAGTTTCCATAGCTCTTCAAGATATCTGTGTGTTTGAAAATTTTGCATAAAAGTATCAAGTGAATCCAGCACGCTGTTCATAGCATCTATCTCTTTTGTATGATACTTTACAACATCAACACTGTCGATCTCAAAATCGGAATATTTACCACTCATACCAATAATACGGTTTAAGAGGTTTCCAAGATCATTGCTAAGCTCAGAGTTAATTCTGTCTATAAGTGCTCGTTGAGAAAAATCACCATCTTGACCAAAAGGAACCTCCCTTAGCATAAAGTATCGTAAGTTTTCAACGCCATAAGCATCCGAAACCTCTTTTGGTGAGATAACATTACCTTTGGACTTTGACATTTTTTCACCATCGCGTGTCCACCATCCATGTGCACCGATATGTTTAGGAAGCGGCAGATCTAGACTCATCAAAAATGCCGGCCAGTAGATAGCATGAAATCTTAAAATATCTTTACCGACAAGCTGAGCGGTAGCAGGCCAATAATTCATATTTGCTTCATCATTACCATAACCAAGAGCAGTTACATAGTTTAAAAGCGCATCAAGCCACACATACATTACATGCGTGTCATCATTGAGAGACTCGGGCATTTGCACACCCCAGGTAAACGATGTTCTTGTAACCGATAGATCACGAAGACCACCTTTTACAAAGTTAATTACTTCATTTGCGCGTGAGCGTGGAAGAATAAAGTCTGGATTGTCTGCATAGTATTTTAAAAGAGCATCTTCATATTTGGAAAGTTTAAAGAAGTAGCTTTCCTCTTTTACAACACTTGTACTTCTGCCACAATCCGGGCAAAACTCACCATCGGTCAGTTGTGTTTCAGGGAAGAAAGTCTCACAGCTTACACAGTAATGACCCTCATAGAAATCTTTATATATATCACCTTTTGCATACATAACTTCAAACGCTTTTTGAACACCGCGTTTGTGCTCTTCATCTGTTGTTCTTATGAATTTGTCATAACTTATCTCAAATTCATCCCAAAGATTTTTAAACGTTGCACTAATCTCATCAGCAAATTCCTGTGTTGGCTTGTTGTTTTTTTGTGCTGATTCTTCTATTTTTTGACCATGCTCGTCAGTTCCTGTTAAAAAGAAAGTATCTTCCCCTTTAAGTCTTTCATAGCGAGCTATTGTATCGGCAATAAAAGTAGTATATGCATGTCCGATATGCGCTTCTCCGTTGACGTAGTATATAGGTGTTGTTATATATTTGCTCAATTTTCAGTCCTGTTAAATGTTATGGTGGTATTTTAGCCAAATAGGCTTATAATTTTCAATATTTTTAAAACTCAAACCCGCCGGTTTCACCTTTGCTCATCGAGTTGTAAACTGCTTTAACATAGTCACTTCTCAATTCACACGCTAAAAACTGCTCACACAAAGAGCAGCTTTGTAAGCCTTTTTCTTTTTGACAATTTTGTACTTTTTGTATCATCTCATCAAGATGAATTTCAAACTTGTCTGTTGTGTTGTTATGCATTGTCTGCATACACCTCTTTTACTTTTGCGATCTCATTTTTTGAGCCAAAGAAACATGGAGATGTGTCATGAAGGTGTGCATATCCAAGGTCAAGTACTCTCTTATGTCCGTCTATTGCCTCACCACCTGATTTTTCATAGATAAACGCAAACGGAAACACTTCAAATAAACGACGCAACTTTCCTTCCGGTTTATCAGAAGTAGCAGGATAACTAAAGAGTCCGCCTCCTTTAAGAAGGATCTGGTGCAGATCCGGAACCATACCGCCTGAGTAACGCAGACGATATCCATCAGCAAAAAAGCCATCGATCATAGCTTTATGATAGCTTGGCCAGTTTTGCTGTGTTCCTCCCGGAGCCATAAGTTTGCCTTTTTCACCAAGATGGATCTCTTTGACAAATTCAAACTCACCGGCTTGCAACAGGTAAAGTTTTGTTTTATTGTGAGCAAAAACCATCTCTACACGAGGTCCATAGACAACATAACATGCAGCAACCATGTTTTGCGAACCAAAATCACCTTCATAGATACCAAAAATAGAGCCTACGCTAAGGTTGACATCAACCAATGATGAACCATCCAAAGGATCATAGGCGATAAAATACTTGCCATCTTCATGTAAAACTTCGGCATGTTCTTTCTCTTCAGAAGAAACCGTATGGACAGAAGCTACACGGGAAAGCTCCTCTTCGATGATCATGTCACATTTTATGTCAAGCTCAAGTTGTGTTTCACCGGATGAGTTTTCCTGTTGAGAATACCCTATATCTTTTACATCAATCGCTTCTTTAATTCTTTTTGCACTTCTTTGAATTGCGTCAAATATATCTTTCACTTACACTTCCTTTGCATTTTTTAAAATCCACGATATCACGTCATCGGGGTTATTGAGATCTAAAATATCAACATTTTGAGGTATATCATACTTGTTTGTTTCTATACTCTCATCGATCGCCAAAGCATTCATATAAGAAAAATAATCTCTGTCAAGTGAGTTTCTAAATATACCGATACGAGGCAATGGCAAATTTTTAAGTCCCTCAACCAATAAAATATCAAACTTCTCAAAAAGTCTGATCATCTCATCGAGGTCCTTGTTACGTTGAGAAAAGTAGGTGGTACGGGTAGGGGAGGTAACAATAACCTCGGCTCCTGTATCACTAAACTTATAACTGTCCTTGCCTTCTACGTCAAACCGTGCCTTATCCTTAGGATCATGCTTGATAATCGCCACATCTTTAGAATGCTCATGGATCAATTTTCTGGCCACTTTAAGAATAAGCGTTGTTTTTCCACTGTTTGATGGTCCGGTAAATGCGACCGCTAATCTTTTGTTCACTTTTTCATCTTTGTTTTTAAAATTTAAGTGATTATACAAAAGACTCATTAAAAAGTTGTTTAATAAGCTATAATTCTATGTTTATTTTACAAGGAGAAGTATGAATTTTTTATCTCTAACAGCTGTTTGCGCCTTACTTCTGAGTGGATGCTCTTACAATAACGCATTTACAAAATTTCACATGCAAAAAGAACAAGAGCTGAGTGTTTCAAGCCTTCAAAGCAGTAAAATCGTCTCAAAAAACAACCAAATAGAGGGTGTGCTTTCAGCCATTTATCTCAATGAGGTATATCCAAAATCCTTTAATCAAAATGAATACTTTTATGTTTCTATATATTTAAAAGATAAAAAAGAGATCCATGATCCAAATACAAATGAAGATGTTGCTCTTACTCTTATGCTAAATGGGGAGTTGCCGGTAAAGATAAAAAAACTTCCAAGCCAAAACCAGTTCTCACATCTTCTCTCACGAACCAATGAGTGGAATATCTACTACCTTGTAGCATTTAACAAGCAGGGCAGCACACTTCATCTGCTCCTCAAAGGCAAAGATCTCTCTTCGTCTGTACTTGTGTACTATAAAGATGAGCAGTAGTCTCTTTAATAAAGAGAACCCAGTATAGCACTTAGTATAACTGTAATGACCTGTAGCCCTATAACTATAACCAAGGGAGCAAGGTCGATTCCTCCCATGTTTGTATTAATGAATCTTCTGACAAGATTATAAGCCGGTTGTGTTACTCTGTTTAAAAACTGCACGATAGGGTTATATGGATCAGGGTTTACAAAACTCAGAAGTGCGGAGATGATAATTACCCATATATATATGTTGATCAAACTGATAACAATAGAACCTAAACCTTGAACAATATCTATAATTACACTCATTTTACAATCTCACCTATATAGTTTTTTAAATGTTTGTATATCTCTGCAATATCAGGACCATGCTCGGCACCTGTTAAAAGAATGCGTAAAGGCTTGAAAAAGTTTTTCCCTTTTAAGCCGGATTCTTTCATAAGATAGTTTTTAAAATCATTATATTCTTCAAAGTAGGGTGCAGATTTAATGGTGTTTGCCATTAAAAGTGCCTGTTCTTGAAACTCATCTGGTATATTTTTTTCTTCAAAAATAGGTTTTATCTTAGCTTTAAGCTCTTTGGTTGTGCTTGCTTCTTCAAGATATATCTTTGCAAGCTGACCAATCTCATCATCTGCAAAACCAACATATCTTGAAAGTTCTTTTGAGTCAAGATTTTTTAAATGCTCATTATTGATATGTCTTAACATATCTATGTCAAAACGAACAGGTGACTTTGAGATTTTTGTGAGCTCAAACCACTCGATCGATTCTTCAAGAGTAAATACTTCACAAGGGGGCTTATTTCCTATTAATATTAAATAATTTGATATCGCTGAAGGCAAAAAACCCTCTTCTAGAAGCCATTTGACACTTGAAGCATCATCGCGCTTAGACATTTTTTTGCCCTCATTATTCAAAATAATCGGCAAGTGTGCATACTCCACTTTCTTTTCATACCCTAAGGCATTTCTAATGTGATCTTGTTTAGGTGTGTTGCTCATATGATCTTCACCACGAATAACAATGGAGATATCACTGAGCATATCATCAACAGCACATGCAAAATTGTATGTAGGTGTTTTATCTTGTCTCATAATGATAAAACTGTCTATATCATCAGGGGCGAAGCTTATTTCACCTTTTATATGATCTTTCACCACTATAGGCTCTTGGGGCTTTTTGATCCTTACTGTAAAAGGGTTGGTATTGTCGATAACAAGCTCTGCCGGAAGCTCCGCACATGCGTCATCATAGCGATAAGCGACCTTGTTCTCTTTTGCTTGCGCACGTTTTTTCTCAAGCCATTGAGGTGAACAAAAACAGGCAAATGCTTTTTTCTCTTGAACAAGTTGCAACGCCATAGCCGTATGAAAGCGGATATTTTGGCTTTGATAGATAACCTGAGAGTAATCAATACCAAAAAGAGCAAGTATATCGAGGATCTCTTGGTCTTTACCTTCTATATTTCTTTCTTTGTCCGTATCTTCTATGCGAACGATGAGATCTTCATTTTTTTGCTTTGAAACAATATAATTAAATAGAGCAACTCTCAAGTTTCCTATATGCATATCACCAGTTGGACTAGGTGCAAATCTTAACATTAAAATTCCTAAAAAATAATTTTCGTAATTTTAACAAGTGTTTACTAATAAAGTTCTTTTTTTGATTTTGATTTGTTGCGTGAAGGTGGTGACCCCACGGAGACTCGAACTCCGGTAACATGGATGAAAACCATGGATCCTAACCGCTAGACGATGGGGCCACTAGGAAAAGTGTTATAGGGTGATAACATAAGATAATGTCACCTCGTTTTCCTGAGCCGAAAGTATATAGATATTATTCTTAAAATAGTATAAAATCTTCTTGGCTCAGAAAAATTCAGTTTTATTTTCTATTCGTAAAAATTGCGTAGTGCTCTGATGATCACTGCATTTTTTGAAATACTTTCAGCTTTAGCATTGTCGTTGACAACTTCGTAAAGATCTAAAGGAAGAGAGATAGAGAAAGTTTTTGTTTCTATTTTTTTCTTTTTAGTTATCATAGAGATAAGGTTTGTCAGAAGTTCTATGATTTTTTTCGTATCAATAGGTTTTTGGATAAAACTATTAACACCAACCTCAATAGACTGAGAGATTTTTTCTATATCATTACTAGCAGAAATAACTATAATGATTTGATTTGGATTGATCTCACGAATCTTACGAGAAAGCTCAATACCATCCATTCCAGCCATAACTATATCAACAAAAACAACATCCGGTTGAATTTTATTGTATGCTTCAAGTGCTTCTTCTGCATTAAAGTAAGAATGCACATCAGAAAAAAAGTTCTTAAACGTTGAACTCAAAAGCTCGTTTGTTACTTTTTCATCTTCAACAATCATCGAAGTAAGTCTTTTTGTTTGTCCAGTGAGCTGAACTAAATCTATATTTGCCATAAACCAATATCCTAATAATGAAATTTGACTGTAATTATACAAATATTTTGGCAACAAACATAATAACACAAAACAACATTGCTTGAAAGCCCCTTGTTTTGGGGCTAAAAAAGGGTTAAAAAAGTTGTTACAAAATATTAATATTTTAAATTGTTAACGAAAAGTCTCCATTTACTTGTGCTTTTTAAACTTTTCAAGCCACTGCGTATCGGAATCTACTGCATTTTCTTTTTGAGTTAAAAGTGAGTCTATAATACTCATAAGTGTTTTTTCATCCATAAATGCCAAGAGATTTGGATTGATCTTTGTTTCTTTGACACCCTCATAGGAGTTGAGTAGTTTTTGTATATCTTCTATAAGCCGATCTTTTCTATTCATATATTTCTCCATGCTGTATCAAAACTCATATTGTTAAAATAGATATCGTTTGTTAATTCTACCAAACCGGCCTTTTTCATGATTAAAGTTACTTTTTTAGGCCACTCTTGTCTATAGTTAAAAGAGTGGGGGATACCGCCAATTCTTTTAATAAACTCTATATTAGTATTCATATTAAACAATATGTTAATGCCTTCTTGAGAAATGAGTTTATCAAGCCAAATTCTTGCATCTCTAAATGCCTGTACCTTGGAGCTTTTAACTATCCATCTTGTTGCAAAGTCTTGTAAGCATGCTTTTTGTGCTTTGCTTTTCTCTAAAGGGTCATATAGAAGCAGATCTAAGTGCTTGGAAGTTCCTGCATACGGAAGAGGGCGATAGTCACGCTTTAAACTCTTTGGACGTTTTTTCCAAATAAGATCATTCTCTGAGCACTTTTTAAACTCTTTAGAAGAGATGAGTACACACTTTTTTGATTTTGAGTATGGCAAATAAACCCTTGGCAGTTCATAATCACCTCTAAAAGCACCCAAGCTAAGTATATTGCCGGTAATTTGAGATACATAACCTGAACCATAACCGGATTCAAGCCCTGCAATAGCTAAAATGGCTGCAGGCGGCAGCTTGTATCTTTTAGCGATCTCTAGCGTATCATTGCTTATAGACGCATAGAACTCTTTTACGTGATTATACTTTCTAAAACTAAAATCACTCGCACCTAAATGAATTGTTGTTAACACTAAGATAGTTACAATTATATATGCTTGTTTCATAGCCATATTATATACTAAAAGGTGTAAGAGGAAGATAAGAGATCTATATTGGTTAACATAATGTAAATTCTCTTGAAAATAAGTAGGCATACCCTGAGTCAGGCACAACATAAGCCGGGTTTTGTTTTGATAGCATTAATCTAGTGCACAATTTACATAGTACCTCTAGCGAAACAATAGCATCGTAAGACTCTAACCATTTGTTTCTTGCTGCCATGTTGGGTTTACAAGCTCTTTATATTGCTATAAAGACTGGTGGTCTCTTACACCACCTTTTCACCTTTATTATCCAATGGATAAAAGTCTATTTTCTGTTGCACTTTCCCTCGTATTACTACGGCCATTAGTTAAATGGAACATTGTCTTACAGCAGCCCGGACTTTCCTCTTGAAAATCAAGTCACTATCTGTTGTACCTGTGTAATTTTACAGAAATTATCATTTATTTTTCCTGTTTTTATCTCATGAACATATGTTCATATTGCAATGCTTTTGTGTGAACAATCGTTCACTAACAGTTAAGCATAGATTAACAAGTGTTCATATATACTTCTAGGATAGTTAACATTTGTTCATATCAATAAAAAGGTTCAAATATGCCCGAAAATACGACGATACACAAAAGAGTCGGCACAAAAGCCAAAATACTCAAAGAGTCTAAAGCCCTCTTCTCTGAGCATGGTTACAAAGGCACAAGTGTAAGAAAAATAGCTTCACAAGTTGGTATTAGAGAGAGTGCTCTTTATAATCATTTTAAAAATAAAGAGGAGATCTTTTTAGAAGTAGCACGTGAGATCTTTACATCGCCCTTCTCTTTTAACAGTGATGATATTAGAGAAAATGCATTGAAAGGAAAGGTTTTTTTACAGAATTTTGCCATGCAATATAAGCTTCTTACATTTGATAAGAACAACGAAAGTATGTTCAGAATACTTCTTATAGAGTTACTGCAAAATAAAGAGCTAAGAGAGCAGTTTATAAGTTATTTTCATGATAAAAATATAGCTATTCTATCGGAAGGTTTTTTTATTATGATGCAAAACTCACTTATTCGATCCAACGATCCTATGATTATTTCCTATGAGTTTTTATCTACCCTATTCTACATCAGACTACAGGTAACACTATTGCGATTTGACTCATTATCTACTAATAATCTCTCAACTCAATTTGAAAAACATGTAGATTTCTTCTGGGAAAGTATAAAAATATAATATTTCTATAGTTTATATGTAAAATAGAAATGATAATATTAAATAATATTAGATTCATTTTTAAAAAAAAGATAGCCCTAAGACTATCTTTTTTAATAAATAACTATTTAGCAGCTGCCATAGCTTCTTTAGCATATTTTTCACCAAGCTCATAAGCAGTTTTATTTACTTCATGAACTTTAGCAGGTACTTTTGAAAGCATTGTTTCTATAAGTACTTCTTTGTCAATAGCATTCATCATTGTATTTGCAATTGCAAGTGCAACAACAGATTGAGTAATAACGTTACCAACCTCTTCTTTTGCTATTGTAATAATTGGAATTTCATATATTTTCCATTTCTTACGGTCTTCATCAGATGGATGAACAAGGTTTGGATCAACAACAATTGTTCCGCCAACCTGAACACCATCTTTGAATAGCTGGTAGCTTTTATCAGCAACTGAAAGCATAAAACCAATCTCACCGTCATTTGCATATGGATAATAAATCTCTTCGTCATCTAACTGGATATCAACAACTGTTGGTCCACCACGAACCTGTGAGGTGTATGTAGCAGTCTTCAATCCGTATCCACCAGTTTTAATTTTTGCAGCTGCAAAAATCTCACCGGCAAGAAGAACACCTTGTCCACCAACACCTGTAAATCTCATTAATGTTTTAGCCATTGCGTGTTTCCTTATATTTTTTTCTCAAAGTCATCTTGAGTGATCTTACCTCTTTGACCCTGATGTACTTTTTGAATCTCTGCATACATATCACAATACTCGTCTGCTTCTGTATCTTGTTTCAAGATTCCAGTAGGTAGTAAGTTAAGTTGCTCTTCTGGTGTCATAGCATCATATTTTTTCTTAGCAACCGTAATGTTGTCAATCCATTCAAGATTTTCCATAGCAGAAACCATTTTATTTTTTCTACCAAGGTTGATATGGCAGTTAGAGAGAACTTCCATCATTGAAAAACCTCTGTGTTCCATTGCTTTAATCATTACTTTTTCAAGCTTTTTAGGATCAAGCATACTCTCGCGAGCAACAAAAGAAGCTCCTGAGGCAATTGCCAAATCACAAGTATCAAAAGTCGGGTCAATATTACCGGCTTTTTGAGATACGGTCCACATACCTTTTGGAGTTGTCGGACTTGTTTGTGAGTTAGTTAGACCATAGATGAAGTTATTGATGACAATCATAGTCATATCAATATTTCTTCTACATGCATGGATCGTATGATTACCACCAATTGCAAGTGCATCACCATCTCCGGCAACACAAACAACAAGCTTATCAGGATTCATAAGTTTGATACCTGTAGCATATGCAGTTGTTCTACCGTGAGTAGTATGTACTGTATTGAAATCAACATAAGAAGAGAATCTTCCTGAACAACCGATTCCGGAAACAACACATACATCATCTTGAGATATACCCATCTTATCTATAGCTCTAATGAATGCCTTTAAAATAACACCATCACCACAACCCCAACACCATAGTGTCGGCATCTTTTCTAATCTTAAATATTTATCATAATTAAATGCCATATTATAACTCCTTAACTTTAGTCACAATCTCATGAGGAGAGAGTGGTCTACCATTTACTTTAAACAAACCATCGATGTCAAGTCTTGCTGCTGCACGTTGAACTTCTGAATGGAACTGACCAATATTTAGTTCAACAACTAAAACTTTTTCAATCTTATCAGTATACTCTTTGATCTTCTCGGCTGGACTTGGCCAGATTGTAATTGGTCTAAATAAACCAGCTTTAATACCATCAGCACGCAAGTGACGAATAGCCTCTTTTGCTGCCAGAGAAACTGAACCATATGCTACAATCATAATTTCAGCATCATCCATCATAAACTCTTCATAAGACTCAATTTCATCTTTGTGTAGTTCAACTTTGTCTTCAAGTCTTTGAATCAATTTACGACAAGTTTCAATCTCCTCAGTCGGGAAACCGTTTTTGTCATGATGAAGACCTGTGAAGTGGTATCTGTAACCTTTAAACATAGGGTTAAGAACCGCTGGTTCATCATGTTCACACTGATATGGAAAATACTCTTCAGCAGGACCGTCAAATGTTTTTCTTGGCTTAATTCCAGCTTCAACTTCTTCAAGAGTCGGAAGTTCTGCTTTACCATGCATGTGACCGATCGTTTCATCAAGTAAAACAATAACCGGCTGCATAAATCTGTCAGCAATGTTAAATGCACGCACAACTTCAGTGTAACACTCAGCTAATGAGCCTGCACATAAAGTGATTGATTTATAATCACCGTGTGACGGATTTTTAGATTGTGAAATATCACCCTGAGAAACACGAGTTGGAAGACCCGTTGATGGACCACCACGCATAACATTCACACAAACCAAAGGTACTTCAGCCATTTGAGCCAGACCCAAGTTTTCAGCTTTAAGACTCATCCCCGGTCCGGAAGTTGCAGTAAGTGCTCTAACACCACTCATAGCAGCACCGATAACACAACAGATACCAGCTATTTCATCTTCCATTTGAATTGCAACACCGCCTTTTGCAGGTAAAAGATCAGAGATAACATGCATCACCTCTGAAGAAGGCGTTAATGGATATCCACCAAAAAACATACACCCAGCATCTACCGCTGCGATTGCTGCTAATTCATTACCAGTAGATATAATTTCTCTAGTCGCCATTATTTAACTCCTTCTTGATCAAGTGACATATAGCCGTTTGCAATAATCGCTTCTTGACGCTTTTTAGCATCATCAGTTAATTTTGCAAAACTATAGCCAGCTTCTTTAAATTCTTTTTTATCTGCTACATAAATAGCAAAATCTGGACATGTGAGTTCACACTCATTACACCCGATACAAGACTCAGGATGATCTATAGAGATCATAGCTCCAAGTGTAGATGTTGACTCATACTTCATACCAAGTACGCCAGCTGGACATACAGACACACAAATATCGCACGCTTTACAGTTATTTGTGTTAACCCACACAGGTTGATTCCCTGGATTTTGTGTTTCAAAAGTTCCCATTTATTCTCCTATTATTAAGATGCAAATTATTTTGCATCATCTTGAATACTAAATTTTCCGACCGCACAAGAGATAAAACTCTTAGCCTTAAGAGTAGCTGTATTACTAAAACTAATCTCTTCATCAAAAAAAGGATAACCAAGTTTTCTTAAAATTGCTCTAAATTGTGCTAATGACGCCTCGTCTAAAATATCAACTGTTACTTTACGGGGCTCGCACGAGAGATCAACATTTACATTTTCAAAACCCTCTTCTTTAAGAGTTTTAATAATTGTATTTGCACACCCTTCACAGCGTACATTTTTGACCTCTACAGAATGGAGCATATTTTATTTTTTACCTAAAACTTCTGCTACGGCTTTACCAATTTCAGCAGGTGAAACTACAACTTTAACGCCTGCAGCTTCCAATGCATCCATTTTCTCTTTTGCAGTTCCTGCACTACCGGATATAATTGCACCGGCATGACCCATACGTTTCCCTTTTGGAGCTGTTTGACCGGCAATAAAAGCAACAACAGGTTTAGTAATTTGCTCTTTGATCAGTTTTGCAGCCTGAATCTCAAGGTCTCCGCCGATTTCACCGATCATTACAATCGCTTCAGTCTCAGGATCAGCTTCAAACATCGGAAGAAGTTGCTTATATGAAAGACCAATAATAGGATCCCCACCGATACCAACTGCTGTAGTAATACCAAAGCCTTCATTACATACCTGGTTTGCACCTTCATATGTAAGAGTACCGGATTTTGAAATAAGACCTACATTACCTTTTTTAAAGATCATACCCGGCATGATCCCTATTTTACACTCCTCAGCAGTAATAACACCAGGACAGTTCGGCCCGATTGTTTTCATGTTGTTCTTAACAGCATACTGCTTGGCATACATCATATCACGAACTGGAGCACCTTCTGTAATAATTACAGCTAGTTCAATTCCTGCATCAGCAGCTTCCATAACAGCATCTGCAACAAATGCAGGTGGAACAAAAATCATAGAAACAGTCGCACCAGTTGTATCTACTGCATCTTTTACAGTGTTAAAAACAGGTTTTCCGAGGTGCTCTTGCCCACCCTTGTTTGGTGTAACACCACCAACAATATTTGTACCATATGCTAAACATTGTTCTGCATGAAAGGTTCCCTCTTTTCCTGTGAAACCTTGAACTATTACTTTTGTATCTTTATTAACTAAAATAGACATATCTTATAACTCTCCTTTCGCTGCAGCTACTGCTTTTGCAGCACCGTCACCTAAATCTGTACCAACTATAATGTTGTCAATATTCGCATTTTTAAGAATTTCTGCTGCTTCTGGAGCATTAGTTCCATCAAGACGAACGATAACAGGAACATTCACGTCCGTAATTTTCGTAGCTTCCAAAATACCGTTTGCAATACGATCACAGCGTACAATACCACCAAAAATATTAACAAAGATAGCTTTTACCTGAGGATTTTTGAGAATGATCTCGAAGCCTTTTGCAACAGTCTCTGCATTTGCACTACCACCAACATCCAAGAAGTTTGCAGGTGTACCACCCATATAATTAATAGTATCCATAGTACCCATCGCAAGGCCGGCACCATTAACCATACAACCTATCTCACCATCAAGAGCAATATAAGAAAGACCATATTGTGCAGCTTCACGCTCATCAGCATCTTCTTCAGAAATATCTCTCATCGCTTCGATATCAGGGTGACGTCCAAGTGCCGAATCATCAAAGCCCATTTTGCCATCAAGTGCCATAAAATCACCAGAACCTGTTTTAATTAAAGGATTGATCTCAATCATCTCAGCATCGTTTTCCATATATAACGTGTAGAGTTTTTGGGCAAATTTAATCATCTTGCCCTGCTCTGCTTTGTCTGTGATTCCAAGGCCAAAAACTAATTCACGACCGTGAAAACCTTGAAAACCGATAGAAGGATCGATAGCAACTTTAATGATCTTTTCGGGAGTCTTCTCCGCAACTGTTTCAATATCCATACCACCTTCTGTAGAAGCCATGATAATTGGCATCTCAGCAGCACGATCAAGAACAACACTTAAATAAAGTTCATCTTTAATATCAGCACCATCTTCAATATAAACTTTTTGTACAAGCTTACCTTCTGGCCCGGTTTGATGAGTCACAAGAGTCATACCCAAAATCTCATCTGCCAACGCTCTCACTTCATCAATAGACTTAGCAAGTTTTACACCACCGCCAAGTCCACGTCCACCTGCATGGATCTGAGCTTTTACAACCCAAATAGGTCCACCGAGTTCTTCTGCGTTTTTCACTGCCTCTTCAACTGAATGAGCAATTTTACCTTTTGGTGTTGGAACACCGTACTTTGCAAATATCTGTTTTGCCTGATATTCATGTATATTCATCTATTCTCCTTATTTAAAAATGGAAGTTATTTTACTTCGTATTGTTCACGACCGATCTTATATAGATCATTGCCATGAGTATCATTAACCACTGTAACCGGAAAGTCAACCACTTCAAGTTTTCTTACTGCTTCAGGTCCCAACTCTTCATATGCAATAACTTCTGCACTTTTGATTTGCTTCCCAAGCAGTGCTCCCGCACCGCCTGTTGCTCCAAAATATACAGCCTTATATTTTTCACATGCATCTGTTACATCTTTGTTTCTTTTTCCTTTACCGATCATCCCTTTTAAACCCTCAGCGATCAGGCGCGGAGAATAAGAATCCATACGATACGATGTTGTAGGCCCTGCACTTCCAATAGGATCACCCGGTTTAGGTGGTGTAGGTCCAACAAAATATATCACTGCACCTTTTAGATCAAAAGGCAGCTCTTTACCGGCATCTAAAAGATCTACCAGTCTTTTATGTGCAGCATCACGAGCAGTATAAATAGTACCACTCAAATAAACGATATCGCCACTTTGTAATTTTTCAACCGTTTCGTCGCTAAGTGGCGTTGTTAAATGATATGTTTTACTCATCTTCTACCCTTATTATATAGTAATATGTGTGTGACGAGAACTGTGACACTGAACATTAACAGAAACTGGAAGTGAAGCGATATGACATGGGTTTGCTTCTATATGAACAGCCAAAACTGTTTCCGTTCCACCCATACCCATAGTACCTATGCCAAGTTTGTTGAGCTCATCTTTTATAGTTGCTTCCAGGTCAGCCATTTCCGGATCATCATTGACAGAACCGATATTTCTAAAAAGAGCGTGCTTAGAGGAGATCACAGCTTTTTCAAAAGTACCGCCGATACCAACACCTACAGTAAGTGGAGGGCATGGATTTGGTCCTGCATCAGAGATACACTCTCTTACAAAATCGATAACACCCTGCTTTCCGGCGGCCGGAGGAAATACTCTCGCGCGAGAAACATTTTCACTACCACCACCTTTTGCAGCATACTCGATCTCTATTTTGTCACCCTCAACTATATCAAGATGGATGATAGCCGGAAGGTTATATCCAACTGTATCTTTTAGATTTGCACGGGAAAAAGGTTCACATGTTGAAGCTCTTAAGTAACCCTCAACGTAACCCTTTTCTGTTCCTTCGTTAATCGCGTCTTTTAAAAGACCGCCGACAACTTTCACATCAGCACCTATCTTAACAAAAAACACTGCCAAACCTGTATCTTGACAAAGAGGACGAGCTTCTGAAGATGCAATATCTGCATTTTCCAGAAGTTGCTTTAAAACCTCTTTACTTACCGGAGATTTTTCATTTTCATATGCTTCTTTCATAGCATTTAGAGCATCTTCTGGAAGATTGGATGCAGAATATACAATGATATCTCTTACATTTTTCACTATCTCTTCGTATGCAATTTCACGCATATTATTGATCCTCAAAAAAATTGTTTTTGTTTAAAGAATCTATAAGGTCTTGAACCGATGCACACGAGTTTTTGAACATCTCTTGCTCTTTTTCATTTAATGTTACTTCAATGATCTTTTCAGCACCGTTAGCACCAAGCATAACAGGAACACCTGAAACAACATCTTTGTAGCCATATTCACCTTCTAAAAAAACTGCACAAGGATGAATTTGTTTTGTATCTTTAAGGATTGCATCTACCATGATCGAAGTAGATTTTGCTGGTGCATAATATGCTGAACCAGTTTTTAAATGTCCAACAATTTCAGCACCGCCATGGCGGGTACGATCAACAACTTCATCAATCTCATCTTCACTTAATACATCTGAAAGAGGCACACCTGCTACAGTTGAATATCTTGGAAGAGGAACCATATCATCACCGTGTCCACCCATAACTGACGCACGGATTTGACCACCGCCGTATCCAAGTTTTTCTTGGATAAACGCTGCCATACGAGAACTGTCTAAAATTCCTGCCATTCCAATAACACGGCTTCTGTCAAAACCACTCTCTTTGAGTGCAACATATGTCATAGCGTCAAGCGGATTGGAAACCATTATGATGATAGCATCCGGAGAGTATTTGGCAACACCCTGAATAACCTCTCTTGTAATATTTGCATTGATCATTAAAAGGTCATCACGACTCATACCCGGAAGTCTCGGACTTCCCGCAGTTACAACAACAACATCACAGTTTGTAAGATCTTCCATCCCCTCAGCAACTTTTACAACAGTATGGCTTCTTACCGCAGAAGCAGCTTGAGACATATCCAGAGCCTTACCACGAGCCACATCAATTTTATTGTCACGAAGAATGATCTCATGACAAGAACCAAGCATCGCTAAAGAATATGCTACGGTCGCACCGACATTACCGGCACCTATTATCCCTACTCTTTTTCCTTGCTTCATATACGCTCCTTGATATTTAATATATTGATGTTTTTAGTAAAATACACTTAAACAATGTGTACAATTACACAACACTTAAGTATATTAAAAACATCTTTGAAAGACTTTCGCCTTTTGTATAATACCTTTACAAAAGTTTTATAAAAAAAGAGAAAATATCCTGCACCAAAGTGCAGGATAGATGGTGACGCTATATAGCGTCAATAATTTTGTTTAAAGTAGCAGATGGACGCATCGCTGCCTCAGCTTTTGCATCATCCGGATGGAAATAACCACCAACATCTTTTGGGCTACCTTCTGAAGCTAATAACTCAGAGATAATTGTTTCTTCATTTTCCTCTAGAGCTTTAGCAACAGGAGCAAATTTTTCTGCAAGTTCTGCATTATCACCCTCTGCAAGAGCTTTTGCCCAATACTGTGCTACAAAAAAGTGAGAAGCTTTATTGTCCGGCTCACCACATTTTCTTGAAGGCGCTTTATCGTTGTCTAGATAACCATCATTAGCAACATCAAGAGCAGCCGTCAATGCAGCAAGTTTTGAATCGTTGTTTTTCTGACCGATAAAGCGTAAAGATTCAGCAAGTGCCAAGAACTCACCTAGAGAATCCCAACGCAAGTGACCCTCTGCCAAGAACTGATCAACATGTTTTGGAGCAGATCCGCCGGCACCTGTTTCAAATAGACCACCACCAGCTAACAATGGAACAATTGAAAGCATTTTTGCAGATGTTCCAAGCTCTAAGATAGGATACATATCTGTTAAGTGGTCACGAAGAACATTACCGGTTACAGAGATAGTATCTTTACCTTCACGTACACGCGCATTTGTGTAACGAGTAGCATCAGTTACATTCATGATTTGAATATCCAAACCTGATGTATCATGATCTTTTAGGTATTCATTTACCTTTTTGATCATCTCAGCATCATGAGCACGGTTTTCATCTAACCAGAATATAGCAGGATTTCCTGTGATGCGAGCACGCTCAACTGCTAAACGAACCCAGTCTTTAATCGGGATATCTTTAGCACGAGACATTCTCCATATATCACCTGCTTCACAATCAAAACTCATCAGTTCGGTACCATCTTCTGCAGTTACAGTTACTTTACCACCTTCTGGAAGTTCAAAAGTTGTCGGGTGAGAACCATACTCTTCAGCTTTTTGTGCCATAAGACCAACATTCGCAACATTACCCATAGTTGTAACATCATACTGACCGTTTTTAACACAATCTGCTACCATCTCTGCATGGAACATTGCATATGTACTGTCTGGAATAACTGCAACACACTCAACAGCATCACCGTTTCTATCCCACTGTTTACCACCTTCACGAACAACAACAGGCATTGATGCATCGATGATCACATCATTGGAAGCATTAAAGTTTGTTGTTCCCTTATCAGAGTCAACCATTGCAATTTTTGGGCTGTCAGCATCTACAACAGCTTGAAAAGCAGCTTTGATCTCTGCTTCTTTAGCATGACCGGCGATCTTCTTCTCAATATCAGAAATACCAAGATTAGGATTTACTTTTAGTTCAGCGAATGTATCTGCATATTTTTCAAATACCGGAGCGAAAAATACTTCCAATGCATGACCGAACATGATCGGATCAGAGATTTTCATCATAGTAGCTTTAAGGTGAATAGACCATAAAACACCGTTTGCTTTTGCATCATCAATCGTTTTTTGGAAAAATGCTCTTAAAGCTTTTACAGACATAAATGTACCATCAAGCACTTCTTTGTCAAGTGCATCAATAGTAGCTAACTCTTTGCCGTTAAGTGCGATAGTAACCTTTTGAGCTTTATCCATAGTAACTGATTGCTCATTAGCATAAAAATCACCCTTTCCTTCCATATGTGCAACATACGCCTTAGAGTTTTCAGCAAACGGCTTCAGTCTATGTGGATGTTTTTGTGCATACTTTTTAACAGCTGCTGCCGCACGTCTGTCTGAGTTACCTTCACGAAGAACAGGATTAACCGCAGAACCTAAACATACATTATATTTTGCACGGATAGCTTCCTCTTCAGCATTTGCCGGATTTTCAGGAAAATCTGGAATGTCATAACCTTGACCTTGAAGCTCTGCTATACAATCTTTAAGTTGCCCTATTGATGCAGAAATATTTGGAAGCTTGATTATATTTCCATCTGGTTGCAGTACAACTTCACCAAGCTTTGACAGTTCGTCTTCAGCAAGACCCATCGCAGCAAGAACTCTACCTGCTAGTGAAATATCACTAGTAACCACATCTACACCTGCAGCTTTCGTAAAAGCATTAACAATCGGTAGTAACGAATAAGTTGCTAAAGCCGGAGCTTCATCAATTTTAGACCAAATAATTTTTGACATTGTGTGTCCTCGAGTTGATATTTTATTTTTACAGTAGTTAGACTCTATAAAAATTTACAAGATTATAATAACACTAAGATAGGTAATATTTGGTTAGCTCCTATAAACATTTAATTATATTTTTAAAATGTTTCATTTTGTAGCACGCCTTATATTACGTAAATGTGTAGAATAGTTACATGAGAAATCATGTGTTCCCGACTTGGATTTCATAAAATAGAGATAATCGGTTTTTGCAGGGAATATAGCAGCTCTGATAGCATCAAAGCTTACATTACATATGGGAATTTTTGGAACACCTGAGTGTTTATATGTGTTATATATGGATATATCCTCTTTAATACGTTTTGGTGTCACTTTTATGTGAGAATATTTTCCATAATTTAATGTACCGTCCATTTGCAGCTTCATCCCTTTTTTTATTCTGTTGTATATAACAGAACTCACCAGCGGCATCTCTTGTGCATTTGCTGATTCTTTTTGAATAACAGATGCGATTGCTACATATTGAAACCATTTTTTATCGTTGTAGTTGCCAAAGAGTTTTTTTGAAAATGCCTCCATTTGTTTCTGGGAGTTTTGCAATAAAATACGAATGAGCTCCTCCTCTGTAATACCAAGTGGAAGTTTGTAAGTATTTGGAACAAGGGCTCCCTCTTTGTGCTTAGAGCGAAGATCATACTCTTTTTGTAATTTTTTTCTGTCCAGATTAAGATCTTTTGCCAACTCATCTAAAAATATATGTGTTGTTTCTCCCGGTATAAGTGTTACATTTTGAAGTGCTGCTTTTGCAGTAGTAAGTTTATATAAGAAATCTGCTTTTGTACTTCTTGTAGTGCCTATATTTATCCACCCGCTTTGAGGTGTTCCAATCAGCCTCAATAAAAGTGAATCGAGTTTACAAACGTCATAATTTTTCTCACGCAATTGTGTTATAATTTGATTTATTGAACCTTGAGGAATATATATCACCTTCGAGGTATCCAGCGGTTTATTTAGGTAGTACATGAACGATAACATAATTATCAATGCAATTTCAAAAATACACTTTATAATAGTAAGTTTTTTATCATTCATATTTATACTACTTTGTGTTATTTTTATACTTCTTCAAAATGGGCTTTATCTTGAAAGCATATCGGTTGCAAATGTCAAAATCAAGAAATTATACATAAAATGGAATGAAAAACTCAATATCTCGGTTGAAGAAACCTATATTATCAAAAAAAACAGCCAGACAGATACTCCTATAAAATATAAAACAGTTAAAAAGATCTTCAAAGAGATGGTGTTGTTTGATAATTGGTTTGAAAGTATAACACTACATAAGATCATCTTTAACGACATATCCGGAAGTTTTCGATATGCCAATGGTGAATCAGGTTATCTTATAGCATCATCGCCAGAGTTTTCACTCAAAAGCACTCTATCTTATGAGGTAGATTTTTTAAACATCAATATAAACAGCTTTAAAGACACTCAACGAAATATTGCCCTCAGTGGCAACATACTGATAAATACTCAGTATCCGGAAGTCATAACATCGCTCAATATAGATATCAATAATGATGCATCCCTTAACCTCTATGCCTACCTTAATCAAAAAAAAGTTTTTTATACACTGGAGTCTTTGAAAAACATTACAGATATACAACATATCATAAACCTCTTCTCTCTTGATGAAGCTGTTAAATACTGGGCATATGATGCCATTGAGATGTCAAATGCAACACTCAAGAGTGCTCATGGATGGCTGGAATATGAAAAGATGGATGAGGCATACAAAAACATATACATCAAAGCAGTCGTCAATGACCTTAACTATATCTACAACAAAGATGTTGATGCGATTCACTCCAAATATACAATCTTGGAGTTTAAAAACGGAATATTATTTATTTATCCAAAAGAGGCATATACATACGACTTTTATTTGGACAAAAGTTGGCTCAAAATTGATTTTACTCAAAAAGAGGAACTTTTAACTTTAGAACTTTTATTTAAAGGTGTTGTCAACAAAGACCTTCTGCACCTACTTAGTACATATCAGATAAACCTCCCCTTTGTACAAAATACGGGAAGTGTTGATACAAGCTTACAGATTCTTGTGAACTTAAGAACTATAGATGTTACAGCTAAAGGCGATTTTTTTACACAAAGTGCTAACTTTACTTACTTGGGACTTAATCTTGATATAAACAACACCTATGTGGTACTCAACAACTACGATGTTGCTATAAAAGATATGTATGTAAAATATAAAGATATTATGAGTAGTGTGGTAAATGTAAACTTTGACGCAAAAGAATCTACAGGAGTTATTGACTTTAACATTGAGGATATCTCCTTTAAAGAGCTCGATCTACGCTTAGAGCCACACAACAAACCTTTGCATGCAGTCTATAGAATTGACAAAGAAAATGACCGTATTTCAATTGATCAATCATACTGGAAATTTAAAACCATAGATCTTAGTGTTGATCCAATGGATGTAAAGTTTGATCTTGATACACTCAAAGCAGAGATCCCCATCACTTATGTTCAGGCAAAAAAGATGGGTTCAGCCTATGTTTCAGGAGAAGCTCTTCTAAACCCTCTTCATATCGATCTTGATGTTGATGTTTTAAAGTTTGCCCATAGCGGTGTCAAACTTTCAGATACAAACGCTCCTTTAAAGTTTGTATATGACAAAAAGGTAATAATATCCTCAAAAAATGACACACGATTTATAATAGACAATATGGAATATATCCTTGCAAAAAGCACGCTTAGCATACAAAACAACCATCTCAATATAAAACAAAGCGCATTGCAAATTGGCAACATACTTAAAACAGATCTCAGCGGAGTCTATGATTTTAACAATGACACAAGCGTTATTCATTTAAATAATCTAAACATACAAAATAAAAGCCTGGGTGAGATCTTCTCAAACATCAACCAAACAACACTGCAAATGCAATATAAAAATAAAAATCTAACACTTCACTCTAAAGAGTTCGATATAGATTATATACTCAATGACAACTCATGGAAACTACAGTTTAACTCTTTAAACACAATAGCCAAGCAGTCAAAGATTTTAAATGATTACAATCTGAGTGAGGGTAATTTTACACTCTATAAAAATGTATATAATGATCAGATCCATTTTGATGCTGATATCATTTATCCTTATCATTTTCTTGTAGAAGATGATGAACCGCTCAAAGAGTATCATATAAATGGGACGTATGGCGATACCATAAACCTTACTGTCAATAACTCTATAGATGTAAATATTAGCAAAAGTATTCATATCTCTGCAAATCAGGTTGGAGTAAATATTAACGATGTCGTAAAATTTTTCAATGATAGAAACGAGACAAACTCTTCTAAATCAAAAAAACCAAATATTATTCTCAATGCAAAAAACAGCTATATATTTGTAAGCAAAAACAGACATATTATCTCTGATACCATCGATCTGCAGTACTACAACAACATCACAACGGCTCAATTAAGATACAAAGAGGGAAGTGCCGGGTTTGAACTGGAAAATGACACCTTCCATCTTCATGGAGATAAATTCAATGATACTTTTATGGAAAATCTTTTTGCCCTTTCCAAGTTCAAAAACGGCTCCTTGGCATTTTCTATGCAAGGAAGTACTCAAGAGTATGAAGGTGTTTTTTATGTAACAGATACTATCATACTTGACTACAAGGTTTTAAACAATATTTTGGCATTTGTAAACACTATCCCTTCTTTAGTGACTTTTTCACTTCCAGGCTATAACACGCATGGGATGGCTGTAAAAGATGCATATATGCACTTTAAAGCTAAAAACAATGTGTTTGAGATCTCAGATATATTTATAGACTCAAAAGAGCTTGATATACTCGGACGGGGGAGTGCAAACTTCAACACAAATACAATCGATCTACAGCTCAACCTCAAAACAGATCTGGGAAGCAGTATCTCAAAAATACCTGTTGTGGGCTACATATTACTCGGTGATGATACAGTCTCAACTACGCTAAAGATCACAGGAACACTGGAGGATCCTAAAGTGGAGTCATTGCTTGCAGAAGATATTATCGTAGCTCCGCTCAATATAATAAAACGAACCTTTTTGCTTCCTTACCACCTTATTACAGGTGAGTAAAAAGCTTTACTATTCGTTTCTTAAAACGGTCAGTATATCTACTTCACTCGCTTTTTTTGCAGGATAATATGCTGAAGCGATAACAATAAGAAAAGCCCCCGTAATAATCAAAAAGAAATCCTGCATACTTAGATCAAGCGGTAAGGTTGTTGTAGGATATACATCTTTTGGAAGAGAGACTATATCAAAGTTACTTAATATCCAAAGACCACTCATACCAAAAAATATACCTGCGGCGATGCCGCCGATACCGATCACAATACCCAAATACAAAAATACTTTTTTGATCTCAGCTGTTGTTGCACCAAGGGAGAGCAGCAGTGCTATTTCGCTTCTTCTGTTCATAACTGTCATCAAAAGCGAGGAGATGATGTTAATGGCAGCAATAAGAATAATAAGCATCAATACAATAAATAAAGAAGCTTTTTCAAGCTCAAGAGCCGCGAAGAAATTGACGTTATCTTCCCACCACCCTTTTACCGTAACACTGATTGGCAGTTCTTTTTT
This sequence comes from Sulfurimonas sp., assembly GCA_026996295.1. Classification (GTDB taxonomy): domain Bacteria; phylum Campylobacterota; class Campylobacteria; order Campylobacterales; family Sulfurimonadaceae; genus Sulfurimonas. The sequence goes on along the minus strand of JALWLL010000065.1, from coordinate 16,040 downwards.
GATCTTGAGAATATCAGCTTCCGGATTTGCCGAGTAGATATGGATACCGTCATACTGATTTGCAGGTATATTGAGTACCTTTTGTAAAGAGGTAATAGTTGTATAACTGTAGGCTTTATCGTAGGCTGAGAGACCCGAATCAAAAAAACCTTTAATTTTAAAACGTTTTATCTTTGGAGTAACGGAGAGTCCGCCCGGCTCAATATGAGTAAAAATATACATTAGTTTATCATCTACATAGAGATTGAACTCATCTTTAAGCGATTTGCCTACAAGCACATCAAACTTCCCAATATTATGATGCACAATTGCCTTGGCAACAATACTGTTCACCTTGGCTTCATCCCCAAAATTTACACCAAAAAGATAACCCCCTTCGAGTTTAGTACCGCTTCTTGCCATAACGGAAGACTGCACATATGGACTAAATTGAAGCTCTGGAAATTTTGTTTGTAAGTCTATAAGAAGATTATCATTTACAGCACCGTAAAACTTTGGTATAACTGTTAAAGGGTAGTTCATAATTGTCAGTTTTTTCTTAAACTCTTTATCAAAGCCATTCATAAGTGCCATGGCTATTATGAGAACCATAACACCCAAAGAGATTCCTAAAAAAGCTAAAAGAGCAGATAAAAAGATAAAAGGCTGTTCATTATCAAAGCGCAAAAAGCGCTTTACGAGATAAGGTACGAGTGACTGTTTCAAGAAGCAAAAACACCTTTTTTAGGTCCACTTTTTCCACAACACTGTTTGTATTTTTTACCACTTCCACAAGGACAAGGGTCATTTCTTGCTATTTTTTTTGTAAGTGTTGCTTCATCGATGTCATCATCATCTGCATGGTTTAATTTCATTGCTGCTTCATCAAGTTTTCTTTGCATCTCCATTTGTTCAGCCATTTTTCTAGCTTCCTCTTCCGGAGATTCCATTTGAAAACGGATAATCTGAAGTGTTCTGATGGTGTTAAATCTGATATCATTAACAAGCTCAGAGAAAAGGTTAAAACTCTCTTTTTTATATTCAACAAGAGGATCTTTTTGATTGTATGCACGTAAACGGATACCTGTTTTCATTGTATCCATAGCATACAAATGCTCACGCCAAGCACTGTCAAGCTCTTTAAGATAGAGTTCTCTTTCGATCTCATGACGTACTTCTTCTTCAACAACACTCATTTTTTCATCATAAGAATCTTTAACGATTGTTATTAACTTCTCAAGTAACTCTTCATATTCAAGACCATTCAACTCTTGAGGATCAATATCAAGATTTATCTGCTCTTTAAGTACTTCACATACTTTCTTTATGTTAAAGTCTTCTTTAGCTCCACCATCAAAAATATCACAGTTATTTAGCAGATTTTCTATATACTCAGCTCTGTTTTCCTCGATTTTAGCACCGATATCAAACTCTTTATCTAAGAGTTGATTTCTAAATTTATAAATGATCTTTCTTTGCTCATTGGCTACATCATCATACTCAACAATCTGCTTACGCCCTTCATAGTGCATGTTTTCAACTTTTTTCTGAGCTTTTTCTACTGCACGAGTAACCATCTTTGACTCTATATATTCACCATCTTCAACACCAAGACGCTCCATGATGGATTTGATCTTATCACTTCCAAAAATACGAAGAAGGTTATCTTCAAGTGAAAGATAAAACTGGGTAGTACCCGGATCACCCTGACGACCTGAACGTCCACGTAATTGATTATCTATACGACGGTTTTCATGTCTCTCGGTTCCGATAATGTAAAGCCCGCCAAGCTCTCTTACTTCATCACTCACTTTTATGTCAACACCACGACCTGCCATATTTGTGGCAATGGTAACAGCACCCTTGGCACCCGCGTGCTTAATAATCTCACCCTCTTGCTCATGGTTTTTTGCATTCAAAACCGTATGTGGGATCTTTTCACGTTTAAGTATCTCATGTAGTGCTTCTGATTTTTCAATTGAGGCTGTACCTATAAGTACGGGTTGTCCCGTTTTTGAAAGAGATTTTATAGTGTTTACGACTGCTACAAACTTCTCATCTTCTGTTTTATAGATCAGATCATTGAGGTCTTGTCTCGCAATAGGGATATTGGTAGGAATAGAGATAACATCAAGGTTATAGATCTGAGCGAACTCTGTTGCTTCTGTTTGAGCAGTACCGGTCATACCCGCTAGCTTATCATACATTCTAAAGTAGTTTTGGAAGGTGATATCTGCTAAAGTTTGCGTTTCCTCTTTTATCTCAACACCCTCTTTTGCTTCTAGTGCCTGGTGCAGACCCTCAGAAAAACGACGCCCCTCACTTAAGCGCCCCGTAAACTCATCAACGATAACAATCTCGCCATTATTCACAACATAGTCTATATCTATCTCAAAAAGATAGTTTGCTTTCAGCGCCTGATCAAGTGCATGTGGCAGTGAAGAGTTCTCAGGTGAGTAAAGGTTCTCAACACCAAAAAGCTCTTCAGCTTTTCTAATTCCCTCTTCTGTAATGAGGATCACTTTATCTTTTTCATCTACGGTAAAATGCTCATCTTTTGTCAGCTGCAGAGCAATTCTGTTTGCATCAGCATAGTCTTGCATTTTTCTGTTTGTAGGACCGGAAATAATAAGGGGAGTTCTTGCCTCATCGATCAAGATGGAATCCACTTCATCAACGATAACAAAGTTATGGTTTCTTTGCACCATATTTTCAGCGGAGTAACTCATGTTGTCTCTTAGATAATCAAAACCAAACTCATTGTTTGTTCCATACGTTATATCAGCAGCATAAGCTTCTTTTTTTGCCTGGATATCTTCCATGTTGTCTGTAACAGTACCTATGGAAAATCCTAAAAAGTTATAAAGAACACCCATCTCTGTAGCATCTCTTTTTGCAAGGTAGTCATTTACCGTTACTAGGTGCACACCTTTGCCTGTCATTGCATTGAGTGCGATCGCAAGTGTTGCAACGAGTGTTTTACCCTCACCTGTTTTCATCTCTGCAATCCTGCCCTCATGCAGAACCATACCACCTATAAGCTGTACATCAAAGTGTCTCATCTCCAACACACGCTTACTGGCTTCTCTTGTTATTGCAAAAGAGTCTTCCAAAACTTCATCTAAAGTTTTTTCTTCATTTAACACACTGTCTTTTAATTCCAAAAATGAAGCTTTGAGCTCATCATCACTTAAAGCCTCATATTTGCTCTCAAGAGCGTTTATCTTTTTAACTCTTTTATAATATTTTTTTAACTCACGATCATTTGTAGTACCAAAAATTTTACCCATTAATGCTTGTAGCATTCTCAACCTTATAGAATGGCACCGATTATAGAAGCTATAGGGCACCAAAGAAATATGCGCCATTCTATCATACAAAAAATAATAATTTGCATAAATTATAAAATATATAAAGGCTTCCTCTGTTATAATTTCCGCCCAAAGGAAAATAAATGAAATATATATTTACACTTCTGATATTATTTACGCAAATATTTGCATATATTGACTCTATCAACTCTTTTGAAGCCGATTTTACACAAAGTGTTACTGATGAAAAGAAGAAGGTTTTGAGCTATAGTGGACATATCATAGCTTCAAAGCCGCAAAATGCACTTTGGAAGTATAATACACCTGTAAAAAAAGAGATCTATATCAATGCTTTTAATGTAACCGTTATTGAGCCAGAAATTGAACAGGTCATCATAAGAAAACTTGAATCAAACTTTGATCTTTTCAACATGATAAAAAATGCAAAACAGATAGACAAAGAAACATACAAAGCATTTTACAAAGATTCAGAGTTTATTATCACTACAAAAAACGATATGATAGAGAGTATCTCTTATTTGGATGAGTTTGAGAATAATGTAAAAATTGTTTTTACACATCAAAAACAAAATGAAGTGATTGACCCGGAAGTTTTTATGCCAAAGATTCCTATAGATTTTGATGTGATTAGAGACTGATTATTTAAGCTTTAAAGAGGGTTTACCCAAAAAGAACCCTTGTGAATACTCTATCCCCAACTCTTTAATCGTATCATAGTCTTGCGGATTTTCCACATGCTCAGCAATGGTTTTCATCCCGCTTTTTTTTGCAAAATCAACAATACTTTGAACGATAATCTTATTGACCTCATTTTTTGCAATCCCCCGAATAAAACTTCCATCTATTTTAATAAACTCAGCTTCAAGGTCAAACATACGGTTGTAAGTAGATTTATCTGAACCAAAATCATCTATGACAACATGAAAGCCTTTCTCTTTTAAGGAGCCTATCTGTTCATCTATTTCAAGTGATTTTGAGAAAATAATATCTTCAACTATCTCCAAATATACTCTGTTTGGGTCAATATTGTACTTCTCACATTTATATACTAAAAAGGCTTCCAAATAGGACTCATGCAGATCATGCATACTTATATTGAGTGAAAAATTATACTCATTGTCTTGAAAAACCTTAAAAGACTTATCTATGACCGTTCTTGTTATTTGTGTTATCAAACCAACCAGTCTCGCGCTGTGGATAAACTTACTGGCATCAACGAGTTTGTTGTTATCATCCATAAGTCTGCACAACACTTCATAGTGCTTTATGCCGGAGTCGCTATTGTTGATAATGGGTTGATAATAGGTAAAAATTTTATCATCATCAAAAGCTTTTCTTAATATTTCAATCCAGTAAAGACTCTCTTTTTGCTCTTTCATATATTCGGACATCGGTGAGTATATAGTGATTTGGTTTCCACCAAAATATCTAGACTCTTTGGAAGCATATTTTGCATTTACAAAAAGCTGCTTGCCTTTTCCTCTGTCTATACCTATTGAGAAAACTACACTGTGAGAATAGGTATCAAACTCCAAGGGAGCTTCTTTGAAGAGTGCCTGTATCTGCCTTGCCAGAAGTATATCCTGATCTTTTGCCGGATCATCCAAAAGTATAACAAATTCATCAGCCGTTATATGAAACACTTCAGCATTCTTTGGCAAAAAAAGACCGAGTCTTTTAGCACACTCAATAAGAAGTTTGTTTGCCTTGGCCATGCCGTAAATATTGTTGATAAAATCAAAATGATCTATATTGATATAGATAAGAGATTGAACATTATCGCCTATGGCACTGTTGAGAGCGTATTTACTTGGTAGTTTTGTAAGTTCATGAATATTTCTGTTTATTTGTATATTTTGTGTAAAAAGTTTGATTTTATCATTGAGTTTTTTTTCATTGACCATAAAGCGACCTATACGCTTTCTTTCATACATTAGATCCTGATTGAGCTTCTCAAGTTCAGGCTCCAAATAGTTCCTGTCATGTAAAAGCTTTGAAGCTATAGAGACTATTTCATCCAAAAGTTCCGATGCGGTAAAAGGCTTTTGTATGACAGAAGAGATATTGCGTTTATATATATCTATGATATCTTTTTGGCTTAACTCTTTTGTCGTAACTATGATATTTTGAAATGTATCGATACGATGAAGATTATCGAGAAGTTGATAGACATTCATAACACTGGAAGCAGAGTCTATAATAATCAGATCATAGTTGTTTATTTTGGCATATGAGAGCCCGACTGTAGCATTTTCAGCATCATCTACTCTTAAAAAAACTTGCTTTAAAACTTTGGTAACACTAGAGAGTACTTTGTAATCTTCATCAATATACAAAAGTGAAAGTTTGTTTGTTATAGGTATAATCTCTTTTAACTCTATCATCAATCTTCCTCATGCTAAAGTTATTCTAGCGTAATAGAATTAAAAATGTTATAAAAAGTGGGGTCGTATGGAAGTTTAGGAGTAAAAAAGGAAAAATCCTTTTTTACATGGAGGATTATCCCAGTTTATACTCTGGAATAAGGTTGAAGTTAAGATATTTATAGATATCTTCCTCTTTACCACCAATTTTCTTAGGAACAATGTTAAGATATTCCTCTTTTGTCGGTAAATATCCAAGCATTGCACACACTGCCGCAAGTTCAGCAGAACCAAGATAAACTTGAGCACCTTTACCCAAACGATTGTCAAAGTTACGAGTAGATGTTGAGAAAACAACTGCATTATCAGCAACACGTGCCTGGTTACCCATACATAGTGAACATCCAGGGATCTCTGTTCTAGCGCCTGCAGCACCAAATAGAGCATAATAACCCTCTTCTGTAAGTTGTTTCTCATCCATTTTAGTCGGAGGACAAACCCATAAGCGAGTTGGAACAGCACCCTCACCTTTGAGAACTTCACCAAGCGCACGGTAGTGACCGATATTTGTCATACAAGAACCTACAAATACTTCGTTGATAATATGTGGACGTTTAGGATCAGCTAAAACCTCTGTTAAAGTTGCAACATCATCCGGATCGTTAGGACATGCTAAGATAGGCTCTTTTACTTCATTGAGATCTATCTCAAGAACAGCGGCATATTCAGCATCAGCATCTGCTTCCATAAGAGTTGGGTTTGCCAACCACTCATTCATTTTTTCAATTCTTCTAGCGATAGTGCGATTATCTTCATAGCCAGCATCAATCATAGACTGAAGAAGCACAACATTTGATTTTAAGTACTCAATTACAGGCTCTTTATTTAACTTAACAGTACAAGCAGCAGCAGAACGCTCAGCAGAAGCATCAGAAAGCTCAAATGCTTGCTCAACTTTAAGATCAGGAAGACCCTCGATCTCTAAAATACGGCCGGCAAAAATATTTTTCTTACCTTTTTTCTCAACTGTTAAAAGACCCTCTTGGATCGCTTTATGCGGGATAGCATTTACAAGGTCGCGAAGAGTGATACCCGGTTGCATCTCACCCTTAAAACGTACAAGAACAGACTCTGGCATTGTAAGAGGCATAGAACCTGTAACACCGGCAAATGCAACGATTCCAGAACCACCAGGGAAAGAGATACCTATTGGAAAACGTGTATGGCTATCTGCACCTGTACCGACAGTATCTGGAAGTACCATTCTGTTTAACCAAGAGTGGATCACCCCATCACCCGGACGTAAAGCAACACCTGAACGGTTAGAGATAAAGTCAGGAAGCGTGTGGTGCATTTTTACATCAGACGGTTTTGGATATGCCGCTGTATGACAAAACGACTGAAGGACCAAATCGGCATTGAATCCAAGTGCAGCAAGCTCTTTAATCTCATCACGAGTCATAGGACCTGTTGTATCTTGAGAACCAACAGTACTCATCTCAGGCTCTACATACATACCCGGACGAACACCCTCTAAACCAGATGCTTTACCAACCATTTTTTGTGCTAAAGTGAACCCTTTGCCGCTATCTTCTGGTTGCTCAGCTGTTAAAAAGATATCAGTAGCAGGCATACCCAGTACTGAACGAGCTTTAGAAGTAAGACCACGACCGATTATGAGCGGGATACGTCCACCGGCACGAACTTCATCAGTGATCGTGTTAGGATTAAGCTTAAACGTCGCTATACACTCACCATTTTTATGAGCTTCACCTTTATATGGGTAAATATCAATAACATCACCCATCTCCATCTTGCTTACATCAAGCTCTAATGGAAGTGCGCCTGAATCTTCAGAAGTTGCAAAGAAGATAGGAGCGATAATACCACCAAGAACAACACCGCCTGTGCGTTTATTTGGAACACCCGGGATATCTTCACCCATATGCCATTGAACAGAGTTTATACCAGATTTACGAGAAGAACCGGTACCTACAACATCACCGACATATGCAACAGGGTGACCCTTTTCTTTTAACTTTTTGATAGTACCGATTGGGTCATCCATCTTAGCTGTAAGCATAGAGTTTGCATGAAGTGGAATATCTGAACGTGTAAACGCTTCAGAAGCAGGTGAAAGATCATCAGTATTGGTCTCGCCATCTACTTTAAATACCGTTACAGTAATTTTTTCAGCAAGTTCAGGTTTTGCAGTAAACCAATCAGCATTCGCCCATGAGGTCATAACTTCAGTTGCAGCTGCGTTACCTGCTTTATGTAACTCTTCAACATCATTAAACGCATCATATACAAGAAGTGTATGAGAAAGAGCTTCAATAGCTGCTGCAACAACTTTATCGTTGCTTGAACTTAAAGCATCGATCAAAGGTTTTACATTGTATCCACCAAGCATCATTCCTAGCATAGAAACAGCCTGCTCAGGAGCGATACAAGAAACACTTATCTTCTCTGAAGCCACATCATTTAAAAATGCCGCTTTTACATATGCTGCATCATCAACACCCGGAGAAACGCGGTTTGTCAACAGCTCCAACAATTCATCTGTACAATCTGTTTTAATTAACTCGATCAATTCTGCTGTTTGCTCAGCTGAAAGTGGTAAAGGAGGTACACCCAGTGCCTCTCTCTCAGCAACATGTGCTTTATAGTCTTCAATAAATCCCATAGTGATTCCTGTTTATAAATTTGCTAGGATTATATCTAAATATAGTTTCTAGTTTTTGGCTATGTTACTTATGTAAACATCAATATTGCATTTTGTAAAAAATATGTTTACTTTAGTAACACTGCATATCTTCTGCTGCTTATTTTCTAAGGGGAGAATATTTATGAATCAATAAAGCACTATTTAACTTGAAAATATCTGCTTACAAAGAGGCGGGATATACACAAAAACATATAGCAAATTTACTAGGGCAGCAGAGTCTGCCATCTCAAGAGAGTTATGACGCTATTATATTATTTTTCCTTACAATTAGTACAAATCAAACTGTCATCACACTTACTACCGCATTTACATACAAATCCTTTGTGTACAGCTGGATTTCCATACCAAAGTTCTTGAGTGCCTATGTCTTTTGTAACAACACTGCCTGCACCTATCATTGAATACTCTCCAAGACTCACTCCTCCAACTATAGTACTATTTGCACCAATAGAAGCACCTTTTTTTATAGTAGTCTTTAAAAATTGGCTTGGATACTTTTTACTTCTTGGAGTAAAATCATTTGTAAAAGTAACATTTGGACCTATAAACACATTGTCTTCTATAGTTATTCCATCCCAAACTTGAACACCACTTTTAATAGTTACATTATCTCCAATTCTCACATCATTTTCAATTAGCACCTGAGCATTAATATTGCAATTATTTCCAATTTTTGCATCTTTTAGAACTACGCAAAATTGCCAAATATTTGTGTTGTTTCCAATAGTTGTTGATTGAACATCTGCTAATTTATGTATCATACTTTTGTTACACTACCATGATAGATTTCAATTTTACATTTTGTTTTTTCTAACTTATATATAGAATCATTTTTAAGTTGTTGATTAACTATTGCACTTGAGGACTTTTGACCAAGATATGTATTAAGGCTAATCGCTTTATATTGATGTGACTCAAGTATAGTCCTTTCATTTTTTAAAAACTCCGTATCCTTTTGACTTACTGCTGAAATTATATATGACATTTTATTTCCTTACTTTTCTACTCAATTTTCGCACATAAATGCCACTAAATCCACAAGCTTAAGTTGAGCATTAAAGCCTATAAATAAGCACTTTTAGTATAATCTTGTTCCTGTAACATTAAAAATGTAAGGCTATTTTATGGGACTTGCAAATTATATCAACTATGCTATGAAGAGCTTATTAAAGAATCCAATTTTAGCAGTTCGTTTGACAAAGGCTCATTTCCTACGATCGATGCAGCTTTTAATGTGCTTTATCTCTCAACTCAGGAGGTTCAGGAAAAATGGAAGCGTAACGGACTTAACAACTGGGGTGAAATTTACCCTCAACTTTGTATATTTTTCAATGAAATTATGGAAAAATACAGAAGGTAGTTACATGGACTTGCGGTGGTTTACACAGTTTATTTTACAGGCTCAAAGTACTAACATTTCTTCTTTGTAATTCTTTTTCAATCAGCTCTCTTTGAGAACCACGATAATTAGCCTTCATCCACAATAGATAGTTCTCAGGGAGATCAGATATTCTCATACCTTTATATTTACCAAAATCAATCTGTTCATGTGTAGTGTTAATAACTACCTTTTCTTCAGATACACTCTCAATAGCACTATGTTGCACAAGAGTCTTGAACTCTTCAAAATTGAGCTTCTTCTGAATAACAAAAGTGTATGTTTGAAAATCAAACACCCCTTTTCTTTGGCTGACAAAAAGCTCTATTTTTTGAATATCTTCCACAGAAAGCTTTTCAAGATTGACAATATGCACGCTAAAAGAGTTTGCATGTTGTGTAAAAATAAAGTGTGCTTTTTGATTTGACATATTATCTATAAAATCTCACGAATACCTTTTGCATTTGGCGCTGAAAGTATCCCCTCCTGTTCTAACTGCTCTATCACTCTGGCTGAACGGTTGTAACCTATTTGAAGTTTTCTTTGCAGGTATGATATAGATGTTTTTCTGTCACTAAGCACAACACTCTTGGCTTCTGAGAAAAGAGGATCTAACTCCTCATAGTTCTCTGAGGCGGTGTTGTTTGACTCACTTTCTTCAACCAAAAAGCTTTTGTCATAGTTTGGCTCTCTTTGACTTTTGATAAACTCCACAATTTTTTCTATCTCCTGTTCTGTAGCCCAAGGAGCATGTAAGCGCACAAGCGCAGGAGCCCCTGGGGGAGTAAAGAGCATATCACCGCGCCCAAGAAGTGACTCCGCTCCCATCTGATCTAAAATGATTTTACTATCTATTTTCTGCCCTACTCTATAGCTTATTCTCGATGGAAGATTCGCTTTGATGAGTCCAGTTACAACATCTACCGATGGTCTTTGGGTAGCTACTATGAGGTGGATACCGCAAGCTCGTGATTTTTGCGCCAGTCTTGCTATGGAATACTCAACATCTTTACCGCTTGTCATCATCAAATCTGCAAGTTCATCTATGATCACTACTATATACGGAAAATGCTCTCCCCCCTCTTTTTTTATTTTTTCATTGTAGTTCTCAATATTTTTCGTTCTGGTCTCTGCCATAAGCTCATAGCGTCTTTCCATCTCTGAAACCATATTGTTGAGTGCCACTATGGCTTGTTTTGGTTTGGTTATCACCGGAGTGAGCAGATGCGGAATATCGTTATATGTAGAAAACTCCAGCATCTTTGGATCAATCATGAGAAGTCTTAACTGATCAGGTGAATTTTTATATAAAAGCGAAAGTATCATTGCGTTGATTCCCACACTTTTTCCACTTCCAGTCGTTCCGGCTATAAGCAGGTGTGGCAGTTTTTTGAGGTCGGTTACGAAAGGTTTACCGACAATATCTTTTCCAAGCACGATGGTAAGTGGTGAGGATGCTTCTTTAAAGAGCTTAGAGTCAAGAAGCTCTCGCAGATAAATGGTATCAACTGTCTCATTTGGTATCTCGATACCTACAACATCTTTACCCGGAATCGGCGCTTGAATACGGATGGTTTCTGCTGAGAGTGCCATTGCAAGATCATCTTGCAGGTTGAGTATTTTACTTACCTTTACATTTGCAGCCGGTTTAAACTCAAATGTTGAAACCACGGGACCGGCATAGGTACGAACCACATCTCCATCTATTTTAAAGTGTGCAAGTTTTTCTATGAGATAGCGTATCTTATCATCAAGTTCACTCTCATCTACACTATGTGCCTTTAGCTCCGGTTTTTGTAGAAACTTGGTCGATGGCAAAGTAAAGTTTTTGGGTTTTTCCACCTCCCCTTTCTCTATGCTCTCTAAAAGTTTTGTGTTCTCTTCAAGTTCATCTACAATAAGAGCATTTTTTTGCTCTTTGACTTGAGAGGCAAGCTCCAAAATATTATGTGGTTTTGTTGGTTCTTCCTGTTTTGTTTGTGGCTCTTTAGGCTCGCTGTTTTGAGGTATCTCTTCATCGGCAACTTCGTTTTGCTCTTTTTTTCTCAGATATGCAGGTGTGTCGTATTCATCTTCTAGTGGTATGTTTACTTCTAGATACTCTTGTGTTTTTTTATTTTCAATGACTGCTGATTCATCTTGTTCCACGTACAGGGCATCATTGTTTTGTGGTTTTTCTTTTGGTTTTGGCATTTTGTTTTTTACTCCGGCTGAAAACCCTTCTAAGAGTTCATGGGTGCTTTTGTCCAAAATAATAACTACAGATACAAGTGTAATGATCACCCAAAATATCCACAAACCGAAACTTCCTATATAAGGCGCTAAAAAGTCCACAAAATCAGCACCTATTTTACCTCTAAGCTGATTTTCTACAAGGAGTGCCTGTGCTAAGAGTGCTGAGAACAAAAGTAAAAAAGAGGCCATAATGATCTCAGCTTTTCTAGCATCAAAACGAGGATTTTTATAGAGAAAGTACAAAGGAATAAGAAGCAATAACAGATAAACAAAAGAGATATAACCAAAATACTGATGATTATACGATGCAAATGTAGCACCGTAACTTCCAATGATACCGCTATCACCCAATATGGTTGCAAAACCAAGATATATAAACACGCCAAAAAGTATAATAAAAACAGTTTCTTTCAAATTAAGAGACCTTTAAATGTAGATGGTTTGAAAAAAGAAGTATAGCCAAAAATGTTCCATAAGATTACATTTTTGGCATTTTGCAAAGTTAAATTATAAATAATTTACTAAGCTTAATTGGGATGTTTTACCAACGGTTGAAAGCATCGCTTCATAGTTTAAATTGAGCTGAGTAAGTGTTAAAGATGCTTCAGCCAGATCTGTGTCAATAACAGAGGATCGAAGTGTTTTTGTGCTGATTTCCAACAGTTCTGTTCTTTCTATTGATCTTGAAAGAGAGTTTGATTGTGCACCGACATAGGAGTGTGATCTAAACACATGGTCTTGCAAATCATCCATTTTTGAGATAGCATTTTCTATGCCTATATTCCTTACATCACTACTTGTACTGTCTGGGTAAAGATTGTGATTTTCTACTGCTGTTATCATCTCATCAAGGCTTTTGAAAAAGTCTGTTTTTGGATCACGTATAGTAAGTGCATTGTTTGTGTTGAACGTCATTACGGAAGCGTCTGCAGTTATATCCCCGCTGTTTGCATCATACAGTGCCATTGTCGCCTTGGTATCTGTTGTGTTGTACTCTTCAAACTGAATTTTACCATCATAACTTAAGTAGGTCTTTGCATTGAACTTTGAATCATATACAGCCTTGTCATAGTCTGTCGCAGTATTTGTTGTGGCCGGAATATTTCCTGTCGCTACCATATTCATGACATCCATAAGTTGCTGATAGGTCATCTCATCTGCATCAACTGCTTTTCGGCCTGCCGTATCCATATCGTAAATATTATAGTTTGTTACTCCACCATCAAGTGAAAATGTTGAACCACCGTTAAGTGTGCTATTAAGGTCTATCTGTACATCATAAGCTACGCCGTTGATGTCAGTTCCTGAGAGTGTAAACTGAGTGCCATCAAGGGTGCCGGCATTACCCTGTGAAAGGTCTGCAACTTCTGAAAGTTTAGTAGAGTTTGTTGCAAAAGCGTTTGTTTCTCTGATTATTTGTGGTGATGATGAAGAGAGCTTTGCGCCATCTTTTGTAAACTGTGTTCTGTCATAAAGAATGCCGTTGATATTTGTAGCAGCTCCTGAAGCGGGATCAAGAGGGGAAACTACAAATTCTTTGACATAAAGATTTGGATTTACTGCCGTACTCGTACCGTTGATGATTCTATCAAAATTATTTTCCCCATCATCCAGATCATCAAGCACATTTACATCAGCCGCAGTTCCACCACTCAAGTCTGTCGCACCAACCATATGAAAGTCAAGCTTACTAGAACCGTTCATCTTATCCTGAACTACTATTTCGCCACTTCCATTAAGTGACACATCAACAATATCAAGGTCTGGTGTATTTCCATATGCATCACCGATCCTACTTAAAAGGGCATCTACACTTTCATCATCTCGCATAGAAAACTTTTCATTAAAAGCCGTACCGTCACTTTTGGTACCCCTTAAATAAAAAAAATGTTTGGAGTTAACAGTATCGATATTATTGTCACTATCACCCATAAGACCACGGATTGTTCCACTGTTATCAAGTGGGATGGAGCTTCCTTGAACATTTGGATCTGTAAAGTCTGGGTATTTTTTTGCCATATCATAATTGACAACATTACTGCTCACCTCCCGTTTCACAAGAACCTCTTCACCTAAAAAAAGTTCTGCACCCGTAAGATTGTATTGTTGTTGCACACCTGAACCCAAAAAAGCATTTAAAGGTTCATCGTTACCCTGATAAACCCCATTCTCATCGATAGGTTTAGTATCAATAGCTGAGCCGGAAAAAAGATACTGTCCGTTTATCGATGAATTTGCCAAGCTTCTAAAGTGATCTTCTAATCCCCTCAGTTCTGCAGCAATCGAATCAAGAGAGGTTTCATCATGAGTTCCGTTTGCAGCCTGCACAAGGAGTGTTCTCGTTCTATTCATAGTATCTTCAAAGTCATTTAAAATAACATCTGTTTGATCAGAAATTTTATATGCACTGTTAGCACTTTGTTTCACTTCTGAGAGAGAAGCTATTTCATTATCAAGTCTCATTGTTTCGGTAAAAGTAGAAATATCATCTTTTGCATACTGAATCTGCAATCCAGAAGCGATCTGTTTATTTACATCAAAAAGATCCTTGCTGAGCTGTGAACTGTTTTGACCATATAAATTTTTGTAGTACATGCTTGATGTTATTCTCATAACGCACCTCCGTATACTGTTACAACATTATTGTCAAATGAGAGCAATAAAAGTTCCATGTTGCATTATCGGCAAATTGTTATTTACTTTTAAGTGAGCAATAAGTTTAGTTGATTTTTGCATCAACTTATCTTGATATATTTATGCTATAATTCTTAAATATTAAAACAAGGCAATGCTATCATGGATATCTTTCTTAAGACAGTTGGCTCCATCAATGATGAAACGAGACTACGAATAGTTCGCTTTATCAATGAAAACGGCGAAGTATGTGTGTGTGATATTGAGAACTCGTTTGATATGATTCAGTCACGCATCTCAAGACACCTCAAGATTTTAAAAGAAGCGGGATTTTTAAAAGTTGAGAGAAAAGGTCGCTGGGCTTATTATAGTGTGCGTTCTCCACTTGACAGGTTCAGACAGAGTATTTTACAAGAGATAAGTTATTTAGAATTAGATATACCAAAATTGCAAAAGGATTGTAAAAATGGATAAAAAAGTTTTAGTGATGTGTACAGGCAATAGCTGTAGAAGCATCATAGGAGAAGCACTTATCAATGCTAAACTTGACGGGGTTCAAGCATATAGTTGTGGTGTTGCTCCAAGCGGAAAAGTAAATCCCAATGCAAGGAAGATATTAGAAGAAAATGGTATCTGGAGTGATAACTATCACTCTAAACATTTAGATGCTCTACTCGATATAGATTTTGATTTGGTTGTAACTGTATGTGACAACGCAAATGAGACCTGCCCTGTATTTCCTAAAAAGACAAAAGTTATCCATGTTGGTTTTGAAGATCCTGATGGAAAAGAGTTTGATGCATTTGTAGAGACCTACAAAGAGATAGAAGAGATTTTACTACCAAAGGTAAGAGATGCTCTTAGCCGGTAGTATATTTCTTATCACCCTGCTCCTTGTTATCTGGCAGCCTCGTGGACTGCAAATCGGTACAACCGCTGTTGTCGGTGCTGTAGTAGCTTTTAGTTTAGGTGTAGTTAGCTTTAGTGATCTTTTTATTGTTTGGAATATTGTATGGGATGCTACCCTTGCTTTTGTAGGGATTATTATCCTTTCTCTTGTTCTTGATGAGATTGGCTTTTTTGAATGGTGTGCTCTTAAAATGGCAAAACTCTCCAATGGGGATGGAAGGAAGATGTTTGTGTACTCTATCCTTTTGGGCGCTTTAGTCTCTGCACTCTTTGCAAACGATGGTGCTGCACTTATACTTACCCCTATTTTATTAGCTAAAATGAAAATTTTAAAGCTCAATGCTAAAACAATCCTGGCATTTTTACTCGCCGGTGGATTTATAAGCGATAGTGCATCTCTGCCTTTTGTGTTTTCAAATCTTACAAATATTGTGACGGCAAACTATTTCAGTATAGGTTTTGTAGAGTATCTCTCCAATATG
>JALWLL010000064.1 GCA_026996295.1 Sulfurimonas sp. | reverse complement strand
GAGCAGATCCATCAACTTTTTGTAGATCGTTACAGTGATGCTGTTACAGAACTTGCGTATAAAAATGCTTATGAGCTTGTTATCGCCGTTGCCCTCTCTGCACAGTGCACAGATAAAAGGGTCAACCTTATCACCCCTGCTCTTTTTGAAAAATACCCCGATGTTTACACCTTGGCAGATGCAGATATAGAAGATGTCAAAGCCCTTATTAACACCTGCTCTTTTTTTAACAATAAAGCTAAAAACATCATAAGTATGGCTAAGCGTGTTGTGGAAGTATATGATGGAGAGATCCCACTCGATGAGAAAGAGCTTCAAACACTCGCCGGCGTGGGACAAAAAACTGCCAATGTTGTGATGATAGAATACACAGGAGCCAACTTGATGGCGGTGGATACTCATGTTTTTAGAGTTTCACACAGACTTGGTCTGAGTGATGACGCCACGGCAAAAGCCACAGAAGCTACCCTTGTAAAAAAGTTTAAAAATGATCTTCACGCACTTCATCAGGGGATGGTTCTTTTTGGACGCTATATCTGCACTGCCAAAAATCCCAAATGTGAAGCGTGTTTTTTAACCCATTACTGCAAAACAAAAGAGAGTTTTAAAGTTTAGGCATAAAAAATGCTTGAGTAAGAACATGATAAAAATATATATATTACTCTTATTGGCTCTGTTTTTTAGCGGCTGTGTCAACAAGCACGGTATTTCGGCAAAATACTACAGCGATTGTAGCGAATACTATGATGTGCAGGGTTACTACCATAAAAAATGTGGGGATGATGATATTTTTACCTATAAAGATATAGGTGATGCATTTAAAGCTAAGAAGAAAAAACCTCAGGGAAATGTGTGGTAATTATTTGATCGCTATAAATGTAGCAAAATTTGCCCAGCGAAACACAACTTCACAGTGGGAAAACCCGCAATTGAGTGCCATTTTTATATTTTCCTCTTCACTGTAAGGAACCAGCACGTTCTCAAGAGCTTCCCTCTTTTGCATGATCTCGTATTCTGAATATCCTTGCTCTTTTTTAAATTCGTAGTAACACTCTATAAGCTCTTTGTTTAACTTGCAATGGTGAGAAATAACCTTTTCACTAAAAAGAAACACACCCTCCTCTTTCAGTGATGCAGATATTTTTTTTACAAGTTCTTCTCGAACAAGAGGCCTGATAAACTGCAAAGTATAGTTACTGACAAAAACATCTGCTTTGTTATACTCATACTCTAAAATATCGGCGAACTTGACTTCTATATTCGCACCATAGGCTTCACACTTTCTTTTTGCTTGCTCAAGCATAGCTTCTGAGTTGTCAAGCCCGACTAAAGAAGCTTCAACCTCAAGTTTTCTGTGTATATTGAGCAAAAGTGATGCGGTGGAGCATCCAAGATCATACATCAGTCCACCGTGTTGAAGTTTTTTTAGAACAAAAAACTCTGTAATTTTTTGTGATTCTTTGTAAAATGGCACACTTCTTTGAAGCATATCATCAAACACTGCAGCCACCTCTGCATCAAATTCGAACTGTTTCTTAATCGGTTTTGTAAATACTCTGTCATCCATATTCATTCCTAAAGCGTAATAGTAGCAAAATTCTTATGATATAATCTAATTTTATAACCAACTACTGAGAGAGCTATGCGATTAGAAATAAAGTATAAACTACTTATCCTTGTTATACTGCCTGTGATTACAATAGTATTTTTTTCAGCATTACATATTTATGATAAATATTCTCAATTAGAAAAGAATGAGAAGCTTTTAAGCTACTCTAAAATTATCAAAAAATCAAGTAACCTTATCCATGAAATTCAAATAGAGAGAGGTTTAAGTTACAACTTTCTTATCAACGACACCCCCTATTTTACGGCAAAACTTCAAGAACAAAAAGAAAAAGCCAACCGAGCTATTGATGAGTTCAAAGATGATATTGCAAAGGTTGATCCAAATATATTATCTCCAACGAGCATTGATTTTATCAATAAAATCAACACATCCTTATCAAAGCTCAACTCAATAAGAGAAAAAATAATCCACAAAAATATCTCTGTAAAAAAATCTTTTGAGATTTATACAATGCTCGATAAGACTATTATAGAGCTAGTAGAGAGCTTTGCACTTTATTCAAACAACACAGAAACATATGAAGATGCGATAGCTCTCAAGCATCTTTTGATTCTACAAGAGTTAGCAGGCCAAGAGCGGGCTTTGGTTTCAAGTATTTTACAAAACTCTGACGCCAACTTACAAGAGATACAACAACTTTATACACTCATCTTTGCTCAAAAAGAAAAATACAAATCGATAAAACATCTTGTCATAAACCCAGAAATAAAAAAAACATTACAGGAAATACATGAAAAATACAAAAATTCTTTCATTATATCAACAAGGGAAGCTATCAAGCTTCATACATCTAAACAGATCATAATCAATGAAATTTTTAAAATTATCGGTTATGGCGGAATGATTCATGATCTCAAAAGATATAAAAAAAGCAACGATATAATGTTTTATAACTCCTTTTTACAAAAACAAAAAAAATTTAACAAGCTTATAGATGAGTATCTGGCCTTGACATATAAAAACTCTGTAGAGTACATGGTCGCGCACAAACTAAAAGAAATTTTTATATCTGCTCAAAAAAATCCAAATTCACTTAATGCGGAAGAAACCTTACAGTTTTATCAAAAACTGAGTAATCAGACTTACTCAATAGAACCTGAAAAATGGTTCGAAATCTCAACACAGAGGATCAATAAGTTTCATGACCTAGAGGTCTTGATACTATCAATTATCGATCAAAACACACACAATGACAAAATCAATATCATCAACTCCATCGTATTTCTTACTTTGTTAACACTTGTTACTATTTTTTCTTTACTATTGGGGGCTCGCTACATATATATGGGTATGAGTAATTCTATAGCAAGACTTGCAAGCGGTGTTGAGGAGTTTTTTAATTTCTTAAACTTCAAACAGGGCAAAGCTCTTGCAATAAACACCCATTCAAATGATGAGATAAGTGATATTGCTCACAGCATCAACAAGCAGATTCAACGTGTAGAGCAGAACCTAAAGGAGGATAAAGACTTCATCAATGAAACAACACAAATCCTTACCTTGATGAAAGAGGGCAATTTTTCTGAAAGACTTTACTTTGATCCTTACAACCCCAACCTTAAGGAGCTTAAAACTGTTTTCAATGAACTTATTGAACTTATTTCCGATAAGATCAAAGAGCAGACACTCGAACTTGAAAAACTCAATGCTTCTTTAGAAAACGAGGTGTTTCATCAGACGATTGAGCTTCAAGAAAAAATTACAGAACTTACAGTTGCAAGAGATAAAGCTATTCAAGCTGAAATAGCCAAAGATGAATTTTTAGCCAATATGTCTCATGAGATCAGAACTCCGCTCAATGCAATTTTGGGTTTTGTAACGATCCTGAAAAAAAGAATAGATGATGAAAAATCTTTAAGTTATTTAAATATTATCGATGGAAGCGGAAAATCTCTTTTGACAATTATTAATGATATCTTGGATTTTTCCAAAATACAAAGTGGAAAGTTCACTATCAATCCTTACAATATTGACCCACTTGAAGAGTTTAGCAACGCTGTGTTGCTTTTTGCTTCCAAAGCATATGAAAAACATCTAAACTATGCAGTTTATATCGATCCGAAACTTCCTAGAACGATATGTATAGATAGTGTTCGCGTGAAACAAATTCTTTCAAATCTTCTAAGCAACGCTATAAAATTCACCCCAGAAGATGGAACCATAAAAGTCAAAATCACTTGTGAAAAAGCACATTTGATCATCTCCATCCAAGATAGCGGGATAGGGATCTCCAAACAAAATCAATCAAAAATATTTTCAGCTTTTGAGCAGGCTGATGGTTCCACCACGAGAAAATATGGAGGAACAGGTCTTGGACTTTCCATATCATCTAAACTTGCAAAGCTTATGGATGGAGATCTTACCCTTGACAGTGAAGAGCATCAAGGCTCAACCTTTACATTGACCTTGCCTGTAGAGATTATTGAGAATATTCCACATGAAAACATGACTTTAAAGTCCATTGCAGACATACCGTGTGCCATATTGAGTAGTCCATTTACAGATACTTCTACAACAAAACTTATCAAAAAATACCTTCAAGACTTTGGTTTAAAACATATTACAGAATTACAGCAATACCAAGAAGATGGATATGATATACTCTTCTTTGTTCCCGATGATGACTATAATGAAGATATCGTAAACTCTTCTACCCCTTCCATAGCCATATTAAAATCAGCCAGTATCAAACTCGCAAATCTTGACCATATACAACCCCTCTATGCCCCGTTCATACCTAAGTCGATCCTAGAAGCTATCAACGGTTTGGGTATTGAAAAACTACACGACAACACCACTGCTACCTTAGAAGAGACAAAAGAGCAGGAGCTTCATTATCAGGGGCATATCTTAGTTGCAGAAGACAATAAAACAAATCAGATGCTTATTAGTCTGATGCTTGATGATTATGGTATTGAGTACATGATCGCAAACAACGGTCTTGAAGCGGTAGAACTTTTTAAGAAAAACAATTTTGACATGGTACTTATGGATGAAAATATGCCCGAACTCAACGGTATAGGAGCTATGCAAAAGATCAAAGAGTATGAAAAGGAAAATGCCCTTTTACGCACACCTGTTATTGCGCTTACGGCAAGTGTTCTTGAGAGTGACAAAGAGATGTTCATTCAAGCAGGAATGGATGGGTTTGTCGGAAAACCCATCAATAACAAAGAGCTTGAAGCAGAGTTTGACAAATATTTACAAAAACAATAAAAAGGAAAAAGATGGAATTTAGTACTTCAACATGGATGATGATCGCTTTTGTAATAGCACTTGTGGTGAGTATATGGAAAATATATCCTTTATTGATCAACCAAACTTTACAAGATGATGATACCGGTGAGGACTCGCATGAAGCTCTGCTTGAGCATATGCACAAAGTTTTACGAGAATGTGAACACACCCCAGACACCAAAGAACTTCACGAAAAAATGGTACAACACAAGGAGTTTGACAAAGAGAGATTTTGGAGATTTAACCAAAACAAGTTAAATCAACTTTTAAATAAGCACTTTGCAAAACATCAACACCTCAATTCGATAGAGGATATTCACAAAGAGCTTAAATAGGGGTTACACTTAGTTTCTGTTTATAGCATTAAGATCACTAAATGCTTCCTCTACACGCTTTACAAGTGTTTCTTGCCCTGCGCGCAACCATTTTCTAGGGTCATAATATTTTTTGTTAGGTTTATCTTCACCCTCCGGGTTGCCTATTTGACCCTGAAGGTAATCTTTATATTTTTCATAGTACTCTTTCACGCCCACCCATGTAGCCCATTGTGTATCTGTATCGATATTCATCTTGATTACACCGTAGCTGATCGCTTCACGAATCTCTTGTAAAGTAGAACCTGAGCCACCGTGAAAAACAAAATTTACAGGTTTTTTGGAAGTCTTAAACTTCTCTTCAATATATTTTTGTGAATTATCCAATATTTTAGGAGTCAGTATGACATTACCCGGCTTATAGACACCGTGAACATTTCCAAAAGAGGCAGCTATGGTAAAATCAGGTGAAACCTTACTCAACTCTTCATATGCATAGGCTACCTCTTCTGGCTGTGTATATAAAAGAGCATTGTCAATATTTGTATTGTCCACACCATCTTCTTCACCACCGGTCACACCAAGTTCTATCTCTATACTCATCCCTATTTTACACATACGCTCAAGGTATGCTTTGGAGATCGCTATGTTTTCTTCCAAAGGCTCCTCTGAGAGATCAAGCATATGAGAGGAAAAAAGCGCTTTTCCCGTATGTGCAAAATGCTTTTCACCCGCTTCTAAAAGTGCATCGATCCATGGCAAAAGTTTTTTGGCGGCATGATCTGTGTGCAGAATAACCGGTATCCCATATGCTTCTGCCATCATGTGAACATGCTTTGCTCCCGATATTGCACCTACAATAGCAGCTTTTTCATTTTCATTACTCAAACCTTTACCGGCATAATAAGAAGCACCACCGTTACTAAACTGAATGATCACAGGTGAGTTTACTTTCGCTGCTGCCTCCAAAACACCGTTGATAGAGTCCGTTCCAACCACATTTACGGCAGGCAAAGCAAAACCTGTCTCGCGTGCATGTGCATAAACTTTTTGTACATCATCACCAAAAAGAACACCTGGCTTTACAATATCTAAAATACCTTTATTCATCACTCTTCCTAAAAAAAAATTATTTGGCAATTATATTATAAGCTTTATTTAAAATAACTTTTTTTTAGAAGATATACTCAATTTTCACTATTGTAACAAGCACAAAAGTTTTTTATGCTAAAATTGCTCAAAGATAATGATACCTAAAAACACTCAACTTTGAGAGGGAAGAAGATGCGATTAACTTTAGATGAATATTCTAAACATTTCAAAATGTCAAAAGAGATGATCAACTCAAAACTTAGAACAAAGAGATTAAACTATATCATAGAAAATGGAATCACCTACATCATCGTTCCAAGATCTTCTGTTCACAAAGAAAAAGCTCAGGAGATTCACAAAGAAAAGAGTGCATCAAAAGAAACAAAGCCTCTCTCTAAAGCAAAAACAACGGTTGCAACCGTATTGGCTCTTTACCAAAGGGAAAACAAACAACTCAAAGAAAAGATCACACAACTTGAAGCCAAAATCGACAAGCTTATCGACGATAAAGAACAGATGCTAAGAGATGAAAGAGACAGAATAGAAAAAGTTTACAGCTCAAAAGATGAGCAGCTTAAAAATATACTCGAACTTATCAACACAAAACTAATGCTTGAGCAACAACCCCAAACCATTCATGATGTTGAGCCTCTCACAAAAGAGGAGGAACCGGCACAGGAGCATACACAACTTGTTGAACTGCGTAGCTACCTAAAAACACTTGACATAAAAGCACACCAAAGAAAAATAATCAAAAAAAGATTTCTCTCTGTTTACAGTAGCGATATAAGAATCATTCAGCAAAACGGCAAGCTCTATTTGGATTTTTCCAAATATGACTACAGTGATCTGCTCACAATCTAGCAGAATGCCTGGCATGGACACAATACAAAACAAAAAAATAAAAACAAAAAATATTCAAGAGTCACTTAAGCTCTATGCGCTAGAAAACTCTGTGGCTGCTGAGGAGTGTGACTTTGCTATCAATGCTGTCGCAAACTACATCAAAACTACGGCACATGAAAGCTTTATCCTTTTCAACGAAAACATCAACGAACACTATAAAGAGAAAGAAAAAATTTTAAATGAGCATGTAGAGTTTCAACAAATTTATACCATTACTCTCTCATATAAACCAAAACAGATCATAAAACTTGACTATAACCTGGAACTTGGTAAGTTTGTCACCCATCCAAATATCATTTTAAAACCCACCTCACATATACCCTATAAAAAATACAAAGCAAAGGATATCTTTGTACTTCTTGTCAAAGAGATCAATAAGATCAAAGCGAAAAACAAACTCCTTATCAATATTTTTGACACGGCAATGATCCAAAAGCTCAAACTCTTCACTAAACATATCTATGCAGGAAAATTTACAAAAAATATACGAATTCCCTTATTTGAAGGGATTGAGCCGGAGTTTACAAGAGAGAGTAAACTCATTTTGCATTTTAAGAAAAAAGAGAAAAAAGAAGGCATTATAGAGGTCGAGGCTGGGGAACTTTTAATAGAATATATAAAACCTGTTTATGGAAAAAATGGTCTCAACGCCTATGGGAAAAGAATTCATAGCGGCATTATCAACAAGAATGATGATTTTCAGGGTGCTATCGACACTAAAAGCATAAAAATTGTAGAGGATGCCGATAAGAAACTCTATATAAGTAAAATGAAAGGGTATATATACTTTTCCAACAATAAGCTGGCCGTTGAAAATAAAGTAAAAATGCAAAAACTCTCAAGAGTTCAAGGTTCCCTTACAGAAGAGGAAGATAACAATATAGAGGTTATTGTAGCTCAAAACGATACAACCAAAGACAGTATTGGAGAGGGTGTACAACTGACTTCTGAGACTATACATATCACCGGGCATATTGGTGCAAAGAGTGTTCTTGAAGCTCTGCATCTACAAGTGGACGGGGCAACACATCAAGACTCTCTTCAGTATGCCAAGTATGCAAATATAAACAGGCACAAAGGTCTTCTCAGATGCCATGAAGCCAAGATAGCACTTTTAGAAGGTGGTGAAGTTCATGCCACATATGCACATATTGAAACCTGTCTTGGCGGTTCGGTCTATGCACAAGATGTCACTATAGGGCATGTGAAAAACAATCTTAAAGTTTATGCGAGCAACTCGATAACACTAAGACTTGTAAGTGGTGAAGACAATACATTTACCATAAGTTACAAAGATGTATCTGTTATAACTTCCCATATTGAGTATCTCTACAGAGATATTGCCGAGCTAAAAGAGGAGATAGAAGATGTATCAAAACACTCACCTCAAAAAGTGCCTGCTCTTCAAGCAAAAATAGACACGTGCAAAGCCAAGCTTCATGAAATCGAGCACTCCATAGAAAATGCCACAATCACCATAGAAGAACCTCTCAAAGGTTTAAATACCATTATTTTCAAACTCAACAACGGTGATGAGATCATCTACAAAACACAAGCCATGAGATATGAGCCTTTTTACTTAGAGTTTAAAGAAGATATGATTATCTTACACCCTACAAACAAAAGCATACTTCTCAATTCATAAATTCTCACAGTATTTCCCCTTGTTTACTCTAGCCTAAAAGAGAGTATATTTTTCTAATTTACATACGGTTTACCGTGTATTACATCCTAATAATATACTAAAATATTAATTATATATTATAATACATAGTATAAATAGTGTATAATATTATATTTAACATATATTTATTTAACTAAAATGTATATTTAAGTATATAATCCGTATAATACTCTCATGCAAATTGATGACCTGTTTAATATTCTTCACAACTCATTAGAGTCTCAAAACAATGGAAAAAAAATATCTCTTAAAGATATGGCAAATTCACTTGGGATATCTATGCGCACTTACCAAGACTGGAAACTGAGTCGTGCAAAACCGCAGGCTGCTGCTGTGGTTATGAAAATGTTGGGAAGATTAGATGACGATGAGATCATAAGAGCTGTTAGGAAGATCAATAAACTTGAGGAACAAAAGAGATGAGCACACTAACAAAAAGAGAAAGAGATGGTCTGGAAGATGTATTTATGTCGATTCATTCCAATACGGATAAGTATCAAAAACTAAAAAAATTATCTTCAGTGCTTATGCAAAAAGGTGTAGACCTCTCACGCTACAAGCTCTACAAACGGGCAAAATTCGGACTTAAAAGGTCTAAATTGTCACTTTTTTTCATAAATTTAGGCAAAAAGAAGAAAAATTTAAGCAAATAAACTATAAAGTATCCGTAGCTGAATTATTTTGCGATGAGAGCTGCTTTTAGCCAGTCGCGAATCATTTCGGAAATTTTTTAACCTAAGGGTAAATTTTATGAACAAAGCTCAATTCGTTGAATTAGTACAAGCAAGCGGTGACTACAAAACTAAAGTTGAGGCGGAGGCAGCAATTAAAGCATTTACAGAAGCTGTTACTCAAGCTTTAGTAAACAAGGAAGATGTGTCTTTAGTTGGTTTTGGTAGCTTTACGGCGTCATTACAAAAAGGAAAAAGTGGTAAAGTTCCTGGTACTGATAAAACTTATACTACTCAAGATAAAATGGTTCCTAAATTTAAAGCTGGTAAAGGTCTTAAAGACCGTGTAGCTGCTGGTAAATAATTCCTTTTTTGTCGCATCTCTTTGCGGCAAAACCACCTTTGATGAATTTCAATCCCTTCAATATATTTAAAAAAAAGCAAAATTTCCATTTTCCAAAAGCAGCTGTAATAGAAAAACTGAAAATTGTTGCCAAAGAGAACAATTTTTATATATTTGAAAACACAATTATATATCATCATACACAACAACTCACCGTCCCGCTTCTCGTGCTTGATACACAAGACAACATCTATCTGTTTGAGTTTAAAAAGTGGTCTGTAAAAGACTTGAAAAACTCCAGCATACAAAAAACTGTCAACAAAAAATCAGAGTCCAACAACCTGGCATTCAATGAAAAACAAAAATATATTAAAAAACGACTCAACGAGATCACTAACCAAGATGATATAAATATATGCAACTTCTTGCTCATTGAGAATTTAACTACACAACAGTATAATGATCTTGACGCTACTGTAAAAGAGCTTTTACCACAAAACAGAATTATCTTCAATGACTCATGTGAAGATGAAATCCTGGAAAAACTCACACAAATCTCATATGAACATCCTCAAAATACTCATAATGCAACTTTTTATCTTTTTATCCAGTATATGATGCTCTCACATAACAATACTGCATTTATGAGCACGTACGAGCAGATCAATTTTATCAATTCAAATATCAAAAACCATCAGGTTCTTCATGCCCTGCCCTACTCGGGAAAAACGACCTCTCTTTTACTGAAGGCTATTTATGAAAAGTTAAAAAATCCCTCTCTTAGCATTATTATCATCTCTCCAACACCCCTTTCATGCGATATCATGAAGCAAAAACTACTGAATATAGTTGAGATGGGGCATGTTGAAATTGATATTGCTTCTATACAAATAATTCCGCCGACATTACTGATAAACGCTCACCTTTCAAAGCTGCATAAACCTCTTTTAGATAATCAAATTTATATAGAAAACACACTTATGGAAAAAAGCTTCAAGGCTGCTGATCTTATCATGTGTGATGATGCAGATATGCTGCCTAATGATTTTATAGCTTATCTTATGCATCTTCAAAAAAACAGCTCTCTTGTGCTTGTTAGCAATAATATCATTTTAAAAAACCAGTACACTTTTTCAAAAGATTTTTTAGAGAAAAAAGTAAACTCTCTTTTTATAAAGTCCGATCCTTATGCAAATGCAATCCATATCATCTCAAAACTCTTAAAAGATCATCCACCCGAAGAGATTTTTGTTATCAGTTCTAACTTAACCAGAAAGAAATTATATGATGACCTTCAATATTTTATTGAAGATAAAGCAATATTATTGGATAGTTCTCTCAACCTTATTCATCAAGACCTACACAACCTGCTTCTTTCAACATATGAGCAGATCAACACGAATAGGGTAAAGTTTATTGTGCTCTTAGATATATCTTCAGCTTCCATAAAAGAGCTTGAGAACTATTGTGCCTTGGCAAAGAACACTGCATACATACTTTATGAAGATGAATGTGAAAAAATAACAACACTAAAGGAAACCTATGCAAGCAAAAAAAAGTGAACAAGAGTATAAAAAGCTCCTAAGCCCTGAGGCTTTCTATGTATGTAGAGAACACGGAACAGAAGCCCCGTTTTCAGGGAAGTATTATGATTATAAAGGCGAAGGGATATACACATGTGTTTGTTGTGAAGCTCCTTTGTTTGAATCCTGTGCAAAATTTGATTCAGGAACAGGATGGCCAAGCTACTTTGAAAGTATCGAGGGCGCTCTTAAAGAGATCAAAGATATGAGTCACGGAATGATTCGCATAGAAGTTAGATGCAACAACTGCGATGCCCACCTTGGGCATGTATTTGAGGATGGACCAGAGCCAACAGGTCTTAGATACTGTATAAACTCTGTTTGTTTAGAATTCGAAGAGGCGTAAGTTCCACTTTTAGAAGTGGAACTCAACACCTACGTTGTACGTATTTACATTTTCACCCAGGTTTGTATAGCCAATGTAACCATTCATCTCATTTGAGATCTTTAAAACAACATCAAGCCCACTGCTAAATCCGTAATTACGACTGTTTACACTCTCATCATCTCCAAGATTTGGTAAAATCACACCAAACTTCGGCTTCAATATGATCTGCGATGATGGGATAACAATGTTATATACCGCGTACCCTGCCAGTGTTAAAATATCTACATCAACTCTTCCATATTCAGGATTTATTATAGATTTTTGTATCTCAACTTCAGCTGCTAGATGTTGCAAAACACCTTCGAGTCCAAAACCGGCTTTTAGAGCGAGACCTATACCCGCATCAGCTCCATCAGGTACAGCCATGATGCCAAGTGCACCACCCACATACAGATCCTGCTTATTTTGCGCGTATGCACTACTCACACTAGCTAAGGCCACAAATAAAACCAAAATAAACTTTCTCATATATTTCTCCTTGCATTTACTATTATAACAAAAGAGTGCTATAATTCTTCAAAACTCAGGAGCAAGAATGAAAACAAATACAAAGATAAAAACACTTTTTATCTCATTAATGATGATGATATCGGTAAACCTCTTCGCACAAAACAACTATCCGCATGTTGTTTTAGAAACTACACAGGGCAAGATTACACTTGAGCTATACCCAGAAGTTGCACCACTCGCTGTTGAAAACTTCATGACACATGTAAAAAATGGTTACTACAACGGTATTGCATTTCACAGAATCATCAAAAATTTTATGATTCAAGGCGGTGATCCAACCGAAACAGGTCGTGGAGGTGAAAGTATTTGGAAAAAACCTTTTAAAGATGAGTATAAAGACAAACTTTTTGATACCGCCGGTGTACTCGCTATGGCAAATGCAGGACCTTTTACCAATGGAAGCCAGTTTTTTATAACAACCGTACCTACACCTTGGCTCAACGGTCATCATACAATTTTTGGACATATTACAAGTGATCCGGAATCTATGAAAACGCTTCAAAAACTTAACAATGTAGCAACGAGTGGCAGAAGAGGCGGGGACAGACCTCTGCAAAGACAAGAGATCATCAAAGCGTATGTGCAATAAGGTTTTTCATGGCTATTGATTTTTACAATGCCGGCATGAACGCCTACGAATCCGGTAACTATACAGAGTCGTACGAATATTTTATTCAAGATAAAAATGACCCAAGATGTGCTTTTGCTCTTGCAACTCTGTACTACAACGGACAGGGAGTAACACGAGATTTTAAAAGCTCAACTCACTTTTACACCATAGCAGCCGATGCCGGTATCATCCCTGCTCAGGTAAGTGCAGGCTTTGCCTACGCCAATGCTATGGGTGTAGCGCAAAATTTTGAAAAAGCTGCTACATACCTGAAAAAAGCAAGTGCTGCAGGAGAAGCAAGTGCAAAAGTAACCCTAGCAGAGATCTACGCCATGGGTGAGGCAGGCGGTACAAGAGAAGAAGCGGCCAAGCTTATTCGAGAGGTGCTTGCCTACTCCAACTCAGAAGAAGCGATGGATATATATAACAGATATGAACTGAACAAAGTTTAACACCCCCGTTGTAATACTCATATAATATTTCTCATGATATAATTCCACAAATATTTTACAAAGAGGTCAGTATGGAAATTCAGACAATGAAAAAACTTGAAGAGGAGGCACTTAAAAAAAGTGGTACTGACTTCGTTCGACTAGGGTTTGCTCTCTTTTTCATGATAGGGGTTCTCACTTTTAGTTTCCTAAGTAACGGTGGGATCTCTAACAACATGTTTCTTGCTATAGCCGCACTTATCGGCGCTTATATGGCAATGAACATAGGAGCCAATGATGTCGCCAACAATGTTGGCCCTGCAGTTGGTTCCAAAGCACTCACACTCACTACCGCCATCATCATTGCAGCTGTTTTTGAAGCTGCAGGAGCACTCATTGCGGGTGGAGAAGTTGTTAAAACCATTAAAAAGGGGATCATCGATATCTCTGCATTTGGCGGAAACGCTGATCCTTTTATCTGGGCTATGATGGCAGCACTGCTGGCGGCTGCACTTTGGCTGAACTTTGCAACTATCATGAAAGCACCTGTATCAACCACACACTCTATCGTTGGTGGCGTTATGGGAGCCGGTATTGCTGCTGCGGGTTTTAGTATAGTTTCGTGGGGAACTATGGGTAAAATCGCTGCATCATGGGTGATCTCTCCTGTTCTTGGCGGTATTATTGCTGCAGCCTTTTTATATGCCATTAAAAAATCGATCGTATTTCAAGAAGACAAGGTAGCATCGGCAAAAAAATGGGTTCCTGTTTTTGTTGCTATCATGTCATGGGCATTTGTAACCTACTTGGTGCTTAAAGGTCTCAAAAAGATTTGGCCTCATGTGGTAGAGTTTTTGAACTATCTTCCTCTTGTTTCTTTAGAGATGACAAAAAAACCTACATTTGGTGTGGCGTTAACTCTTGGATTTATAGTTGCAATCATTGTATATATCCTAGTGAAAAGAAATCTTAACAAGAATACTCAAAAACTTGAAAATACAAAAGCTTCTGTAAATACCCTCTTTACTATCCCTCTTATTTTTGCAGCAGCACTTCTGAGTTTTGCTCACGGTGCAAATGATGTTGCAAATGCGATCGGACCATTAGCAGCTATTAACGATGCTGTAGTCAACGGAGGTATATCTTCTAAAGCAGAGATCCCTCTTTGGGTTATGGCTGTCGGTGCTTTGGGTATCGCTCTTGGGCTTGCGCTTTATGGACCGAAGCTGATCAAAACAGTCGGAAGCGAAATCACAGAACTTGATCAAATCAGAGCATTTTCTATTGCGATGGCAGCTTCTATCACTGTTATTATAGCTTCTCAGCTGGGTCTTCCTGTAAGTTCAACACATATTGCCATCGGTGGTGTTTTTGGTGTTGGATTTTTAAGAGAGTGGCTTCATGTAAGTGAACCTAAAACAAATATAGAAGATACAAAACTCACCATAATGGATGAGAAAAAAACTCTTCACGCCTATGAAGCAGAACAAAAATCTTTAGAGAAAAAAGAGAACAAATCAAAAGAGGACTATGAACGCATAGTTGAACTCTACAAACTTATTGCCGAAGAAGAAAAAATTATAAAAATGAACAAAAAAACCATCAAGAAGGCTAAAAAAGTTCAATATGTCAAACGTGATGCTGTCAAAAAGATCATAGCAGCGTGGATCATCACAGTTCCTGCCGCAGCAGTGCTTGCAGGTGGACTCTTCTTTATGATAAAAGGTATTATGATCTAATAAAGATCTAATGCCTTTTGCACCTCAAAAGCCTGATGATGCTCTTTAACATCATGTACTCTAATGATGGAAGCTCCGTTTTTGACAGCTTCCAAGTGCAAAGCCAGTGTCCCCGGCAACCTCTCTTCAACGGGTGATGTCACTATCTTATCTATCATCGATTTTCTGGAAGCGCCTACAAGCAGCGGCTTTTGAAGTGTTAAAAAATGCTCCAAGTGTTTGAGAAGTGCCAGGTTATGATCAAGTGTTTTTCCAAATCCTATACCGACATCCAGTACAATATCTTTCACCCCAAAGGACTCCGCTTTTGCTATGCGTGCTTTAAAAAAACTATACACATCACTCAGTACATCCTCATAGCTGGGATTTTCCTGCATTGTTTGAGGTGTCCCCTGCATATGCATAATCACAGCTTTTGCATCATACGATGCACACAGACGGGCTACATCATCATTGCGAAGCCCCGTAATATCGTTGACAATATGAAATCCTCTCTCAAGTGCATAAGCGATCACTTCAGGCTCGTAAGAGTCTATACTCAACGTAAGCTTTTCATAAAGTTTTTCTTGATAAATGGCATCTAAAATAGGACAAATACGTAAAAGTTCCTCTTTGGCTTCTACCTTTAAAGAGTTTGGACGTGAGGAAACTGCACCAATATCTATGATGGAAGCCCCCTCTTCTGCCATAGCATAGATCTTTTGTAGTGCCTGGGTATCTTTAAACCTGCTTTGAGCGAAAAAACTGTCATCATTAGCATTGATAACACCCATAATATCCAAAGAAGATCCCTTTTTTACAGCCAGATATGCTTTTAGTTCCTTGGCAAGCTCTTTGAGACCAAAGGGTTGTTGCAGCTCTTTTTTTGAGAGTTGCTGCAGTTGTCGGGATGTTGCTATAAGTATACAATTAACCTTACTCACCGCCGCTATAACCGTACCTCTTGGCACTGCAAGATCAGCACCGATTGAGAGAGCATCTTGCTTTAAAATATTTGCAGCACCCACATGCATATCTTGTATATATATGATGTGGTGCTTCATTTTGGCACGCAAAATCTTTATGCCACCAACGTCAACACCGAGTTGGGTGAGATATTTTTTTGTATCTATATTATTTGAAAGTTTGCTTATTTTCATTTTTCACCCACAAAACCCATAAGGAGCATAGCCAAAACACTTTGAGGTCGGGAGTTTAACTCCAAGAGTCTGTATGCCATATCAAAATTTTCAAGCTGTGAACTCTTGAGTATAAGCTTGTCCGTTACGGTTGCTCTATAATACAGAGCTTCTACCAAAGCTTTTGCTTCATTTTTTTTCACTCTCGCATGCTCTTTTAAAAACTGAAAAATCTGCATATAATCGATCTTTGCCAGGTTGATATCCAGATCGAGATTTTCATGTGCACTCACACCTTTTAAGATCGGAAGTCTTGAGCGAATTGTTGGAAGCAGGTTTGATTTTGTAGGAGAGATGATAATAAACTCTATGTTTGTAGGTGGTTCTTCTAGCACTTTTAGCAAAGAGTTTTGAGAAACGGTATTAAATTCTAATGCAGCAAGAACAATATATTTTGTTTGTGATTCACTTATGTAGGCTTCTGCAACCACTGCTTTAGCATCTTCAAGTAGAAATTTTTCTCGAATAAAACTCACAACTCTGTGGGGTTTTAACTCTTTTTCTAAACGTTCAACCTCATTTTCAAAATCATTTGCAATGAGAATATAGCCCTTTTGATTATCATGAACTAACATCTACCTCTCCAAACATCGTAGCATTTAAAGATGCATCAAACAAACCAAAAAGCTGTAAAAGTTTTATATCAAGTTTCTTGTCATATGACTTTAATGTAAAAGCATTATGAAAATCCTCATCGAAGATCCAAAAGTAACTGTTATCTTTTCTTTTTGCTATATCTGATCTTTTGTCATCACCACTACCTATATACCAAAAAAAATAATTGTCTTTATAAGAGATGGAGATCATATCATCAAGTATATCGATCATCTCCCCGCCGTTAATATGATTATAATGAGTATAAATACTATCGATACTTACTATAGGTAGAAGTGGTCTATCCAATGAAGCACTATTTAAAGAACTCACAATATACTGTTCAAACCACTTTCTTTTTTCATCAGTGATCAAAATAATGGTCTTCCCGTTTAAGATCTGCTCCAATGCATGAGAAGTTGTGGTTGTCCAATCAAACCTTTGCTCTTCAAGCCAACTGAGTGAACCACCCTCTTCTCTAATAGTATCTAGGCTCCATTGTGCGAAATCTTGCATCTACTTGCTTACTTGTCCAGCTCATACGCTTCATGCAAACTTCTCACGGCAAGCTCTGCATACTTCTCATCTATTACCATAGATACTTTTATCTCAGAAGTTGAAATCATGTTGATATTGATGTTGTTTGCAGCCATTGTTGAGAACGCTTTTGCCGCCACACCCGCATGAGACTTCATGCCAACTCCGACAACAGAGACCTTACAGATATCTTCATTATAAGAGTCAGAGTTTATATCTCCACTCTTTAAGAAACTCTCTACTACAGATTTTGCATCATGCAGATCACTCACAGGAACGGTAAAGTCGATATTTGTAGTTTCATCTATCGCTTTATTTTGAATGATCATATCAACATTTACTTCGGCATCTGCCAGTGCATTAAAAACATCTGATGCTATTCCGGGTCTGTCTTTCACCCCTACCAACGAGATGCGAGCTTGATTTCTATCCAATGCAATTCCACTTACTAATGGTTTTTCCATAATATTTCCTTCGGTCGTTATTAATGTTCCCTCCTCATTTGAGAAGCTTGTTCTTGTTACGAGATTGACGTGGAGTTTTTTTGCCAACTCCACAGAACGGTTTTGTAATACTTTTGCACCAAGCGATGCTAACTCCAACATCTCATCATAAGAGATACGCTCAAGTTTTTTCGCTTTTGGCTCAATACGTGGATCGGTTGTAAATATGCCACTTACATCTGTATAGATCTCACACAGATCAGCTTTGAGTGCACCGGCAATAGCAACTGCCGAGAGATCACTTCCACCACGTCCAAGGGTAGTAACATCTCCCGCCTCATTCACACCCTGAAAGCCTGCCACAACAACAACTTTTCCCTCTTTTAGAGCATTTAGCATATTGTGGGGATTGATCTCTTCGATACGCGCTTTTGTATGGTGCTTATCAGTTACTATGCCTGCCTTACGCCCTGTCATTGCCACTGCATCATGACCCATCTCCTGCAGTGCGATTGAGAGCAACGATGCCGTTACCCTTTCACCCGAACTTAAAAGCATATCCATCTCTGCACGAGAAGGATTTTTTGAGAAATGCTCTGCATAGGAAACAAGCTTATTTGTTTCACCGCTCATTGCAGAAACAACCACTACTATATCATTTCCTGCTTTTTTACTTTCACTCACACGATTTGCAACATTTTGAATGCGCTCTAAATCTCCGACACTTGTTCCACCAAATTTTTGTACTATTAGCATGTTAAAGATAACCCTCTTGTTTAAAATATTGTATTACAGTTTCATATACCGGTTTTTTAAAATGAGCTGTATAGTCTAAAAGCTCATCTACTCCAACAAACTTATATGAGATAAACTCCGGATGCTCAGTATCAAGATTGATGTTCGCATTTTCATTGAGTTTAAGTAAAAAATAACGCTGTGTCTGCCCCTTGTAAGGTTTCATTTTTTTTGCTATTTTTTCAGGAAAATCATAAGATATCCATTCTGGATATTCTGCAACAATAGTTGCCTCATCCGTCCCTATCTCTTCTTCTAGTTCACGAAAAAGTGCTTCTTTCACCTCTTCTCCGTTATCTATGCCACCTTGTGGGAATTGCCAGATATCAGTCAAATCATTTCTTTGCGCAATAAACACCTGTTTTTTTTCCGGGTATTTATCTGAAACAATTATCATTGCAACATTGGGACGATACAGATCGTTTTTATTCATAAAATCACCTAAATTATAATAAATGCGATTATACTCAATAAGCGATTAAATTAATCTAATTTCAGCCCTCTTCACATTCTATTAACACTCAAAATGGTAGAATATTCCAAATTACCTACAAACAAAGGATTATTCTATGAGTTACAAAAAAATACTGCTGGGCGCAATCTTGTTATTTTCTATAGTCAGCCTTCAGGCATCTCAAACAAACGGCATGGGGAACAAGGGAAAATTTTCACCTTTTTTAATTAACTCCAAAAAGATGCCGCATATGACGAAACTACTGAAAATGAATTGGCAAAACAAGGTCTTAAACCTCTCTGCACAACAAAAAGAACCTCTCTTACAGATAAGAAAAAGAACGATGAAAGCGGTCATGGAACTCTCCCCTCAAATAAAAAAACTTGAACGTGAGATAGAGCGCCTAACGATGCAGAGAGTATCACCAAAAGATATATCGAAGATGCTCGATCAGTTGGCACAACTCAAAGCAGAGGCAAGCAAAGTGCATGTAAAATGTATCCATGATACACTCTCTGTATTGGAACCGACACAGGTGGATTTTCTTCTAAAAAAATAATTTTAATTTGATGATTATTTTATAAAAAAGTGATATCTTAATAAGCTATTAAGTTTATGCGTGCTAAGATGCAAACTATACTATGACAATTAAGAGACAAAATATGAAAGAATATATACTTAAAGATAATGATTTTTTAGTATCTCAAACCGATAAATATGGTAATATCCTCTTTGCAAATGATGACTTTTGTAAAGTTGCCGGTTATACTTTAGAAGAGTTAATCGGCAAACCGCATAACATCGTTCGCCATCCGGATATGCCAAAAGCTGCATTTAAAGATCTCTGGGAAACTGTAAAAAGTAACAAAATATGGAGCGGTTATGTCAAAAATGCCACAAAAGATGGTGGTTTTTATTGGGTTTATGCTACAGTATATCCAATTTTTGATAAAGTACGCAATGCACAAACCTATCTCTCATGCAGGCGAAAGCCATCAAAGCAAGAGATTGCAGACGCAGAAAAACTATATAAAACATTGAGTTGAGGAAAACTATGAATCTTACGCAAAAAAATATTCTACTGTCCGTTCTCTTTTTAATTTTATTAATTTCCCTGTTCTTAAGTGAGTCTATAATCGTTCATACTATACTTGTAGTGATCACTTTTGTTATAACACTTGTGTTAATGCTCAAAGAGTCTTCAAGTGCATCCAAAAATATCACAAAGATCATCCAAGAGCTTGAAGAGCTATTGGACTTTAAGAGAAATAAAATTGAAATCGACGAATCAACCAATGACTACTTGCAAGAAAGCATTAACAATATTATTAAAAAGTATGAACATATAGTTCTGACCGACACGAGAGTTGCGGGTGAGATGGTACTTATCGCCGACAAAGTTTCAAAAGGTGATTTCTCAGCGCGCATTGATGCTGATTCCAAGACACCTTATGTTCATGTCTTACGAAACTCAATGAACAATATGCTTGATAACTCAGAAAAAAATCTTGATAATGCCATATCAACGTTACAAAATTTTTCAAAAGGCTCATTTCAATCCAGAAGTGATATCAGTATAGAGGGGAAAATGGCTCAGCTACTTGAGAACATCAACGCTCTTGGTCAGTCTCTTCAAGATATGGAAAAAGAAAATCTTGCAAGCCAAAATCAAATTCTGGAATCTTCAACTCATCTTAACAAAACGATAGCGGAGATCACAGACACAACTATTATAGAACTTAAAAATATGATCCAAACTACTGTAGATAGAATTCACAATGTCTCTGAAAAAGAAAATGAGATGGTTGATAACCTTCAAACACTTGTTGCAAACGCAAATGAGACCAAGGCTATTTTGGAGACTATCGGTGATATTGCAGATCAAACAAATCTGTTAGCCTTAAATGCAGCTATAGAAGCAGCGCGTGCGGGTGAGCATGGACGTGGCTTTGCCGTTGTTGCAGATGAAGTAAGAAAACTGGCTGAACGCACACAAAAAAGTTTAGCTGAAACAGCAGCCACTACAAACGTGCTGATCCAGTCTATTTCCGACTCATCAGAAGCACTCAATGCCAATGCAAATGACGTCAATGATGTTTCTTCTGAGATCAATACCATCAGTGAAAAAATGGATGAGATCATCGAAGTGCTCAATAAACTTACCAAAATAGCGTAACATAAATGCTTCGAGAGGGTAGTGATGCTGTTATATATACACATACCCTTTTGCGATTCTAAATGTTCCTACTGTGCTTTTAACTCCTATGTAGATAAATTTCACCTCAAAGAGCAATATATGCAGGCTCTTTACACACAGCTTGCGTTTGAACTTCAAAGGTTTCAAGTACAAAACAGATCGATAGAAACTGTTTTTATCGGAGGGGGAACACCCTCTACTGTTTCAGCTGAACTTTACGCACCCATTTTTAAGCTCTTAGCGCCCTACTTGGACAAAGATATAGAGATAACAAGTGAAGCCAATCCAAACAGTGCAACACTAAGATGGCTTCAAATGATGCGTCAGCTCGGGGTCAACCGTATCAGTTTTGGGACACAAAGTTTTGATGAAAAAAAATTAAAACTTCTCAATAGAGCACATAGCAGTGATGATGCCAAAAATGCTGTTATAAATGCGGAAAAAGCAGGCTTTGACAATATCTCACTCGATCTTATCTATGCCACGATACACGACACAAAAGAGCTCCTTGAAAAAGATCTTCACATCGCTTTTTCCCTTCCCATCAATCACCTGAGTGCCTATGCACTCACCATTGAAGAGGGCACTCCTTTTGCCACAAAGCCACAAATGTCACAAGAGTCACTTGAGTTGACCTCATGGTTGTTTCACTCCATAGAACTACGCGGTTTTAAACAATACGAAATAAGCAACTTCGGCTCATATCAAAGTCAGCATAACCTTGGTTACTGGAACTATAAAGACTATATCGGCTTGGGCAGCGGGGCAGTCGGAAAACTCAATGACACAAGATTGTATCCAACATCTGATATTGAAGCCTACATTCACAACCCTCTCGAGATATCCAAAGAACATCTAAGCCATGAAGATATAAAAACTGAAAAGATCTTCTTAGGCTTTCGATCAATTCTGGGAGTAAAGCTCAATATACTCAGTGAAGCAGAACTACAAAGAGCAAAAATTTTACTCGATGAAAACAAGCTTGTTCAAAAAGGAAACACTTTATATAATCCTGATTACCTTTTGGCAGACGAGATTACACTATTTTTAAGCTCTTGAAGATTTTTTAATCATTGTTTAGCTAAAATCTTGAACTTAATACAATTGAAGGTTTTGCATGTTTGGTTTAGGTTTTACTGAAATAATTATTATTGCTATTATTGCCATACTCTTTTTAGGCCCAGATAAACTTCCCACAGCCATGGTCGATGTCGCAAAGTTTTTTAGAAGCGTTAAAAAAACCATTGGTACGGTCAAGGATTCTATAGAAGAAGAGATGCATGTCTCAGAGATGAAACAAGAAGCACTCGCTTATAAAAAAGAGCTTTTAAGTGCCAGTGAAGAACTGAACAAGGCTACCGATATGACACAGGTTGGCGCACAGCTCACAAACCTGAGTGATGATATCTTGGGTGATGAGACAGAACCAAAAAAAGAATCACCAAAAGCACCACAGCAACCTGAAAAAGTTACCTTTGAGAAAAAATCAACTCAAGAAAAAATAAATAAAAAAGAAGATACTACTGATGTTTGATGATCTAAGACCCCATTTAATAGAGCTAAGAAAAAGACTCGGCATCTCTGTTGCAAGTCTGATTGTTATGTTTTTTGTTATGTTTTATTTCCATGAACCATTGCTTGAATGGATGATTGAACCACTCAATACCGCACTTGTAGAAGTTGGTAAAAAGTCACTCCATGCAGCCGATGGTATGGTAACAACGAGTCAAGTCGGCGGTGCCTTTTTTGTTGCACTTAAAGTTGCTTTTTTTGCGGCTATTTTAGCGGCACTTCCCATCATACTTTCACAAATATGGATGTTCATAGCTCCGGGGCTGTATGCCAGTGAAAAAAAGATGCTTATCCCTTTTATACTCGGTGGAACTACAATGTTTGTCATCGGAGTGATGTTCGCCTATTACATAGTAACCCCTTTTGGATTTGACTTTTTGATCACCTTTGGTAGTTTCAGGTTCACTCCCCTTATCAACATAGAGGATTATGTAGGATTTTTCACAAAAATTATGTTTGGTTTTGGATTAGCTTTTGAGCTTCCCATTTTTGCATACTTTTTAGCACTGCTTGGTCTTGTTGATGACAGACAGATGAAAGATTTTTTCAAGTATGCCATCGTACTGATCTTTATAGTTGCGGCACTTTTAACACCACCTGATGTACTTACTCAGCTACTTATGGCGGGTCCGCTTATCATACTTTATGGGATCTCTATCATTATAGTAAAGATTGTAAATCCTGCTTCTCAAGAAGATGACACAGAAGATGAAGATGAGGAGAATGATGAAGAGGATCTTCCTGTAAAGAGTACGAATATAGAGAAAAAAAGTGAGTAACAAAGAGTTACTCACCTCCAGTTACGACTTTGATCTTCCTCAGGATCTTATAGCCCTGCACCCCGCCAATCCAAGAGACCATGCAAAGCTTCTTGTGTATGACAGAGCCACCGACACGATCACACACACCTTTTTTTATGATCTTGAAAACTATCTTCCAAAAGATGTTGCACTTATATTTAACGATACCAAAGTGATCAAAGCCAGACTTTATGGAAATAAACAAAGTGGTGGCAAAATAGAGTTGCTCATCAACAAAGCACTCAACGCTTATGATGTTCATGTCTATATACGTGGAAAAGTGAAACCCTCTACACTTATATTTTTCACCGAAGCACTCCAAGCCAAGGTGATAAAGCTCAACGAAGACGGCAGTCGTGTTGTTAATTTTTTTCATAACAAAGAGAAACTAAGATTTGAAGATATACTGCCCATCATTGATGCAATTGGTCATATTCCCCTCCCCCCTTATATACAAAGAGACGATAATAAAGAAGATGAGAGTGAATACCAAAGCGTTTTTGCCAAAAAAGAGGGTGCTGTGGCAGCTCCTACAGCCTCTTTACATTTTACCCGGGCACAACATGAAAGAGTATGCAAAAAACATAAACACGCTTATGTTACTTTGCATGTTGGAAGTGGTACCTTTAAACCTGTAGAGGCTGAAATCATCACAGAACACCCTATGCATTCTGAGTACTACAACATCTCCGAAGAAGCAAAGCATCTCCTTGATTCTGAACTCAAGATATTGAGTGTAGGAACAACTTCCACGCGCACCATAGAGTACTATGCACGACATAGAGAAAAAACACGTGGAGAGGCAAACCTTTTTTTACATCCACACAACAAGCCACTGCGGGTCAACCATCTTTTGACAAACTTTCATCTACCAAAGTCAACACTTCTTATGCTTGTTGCCTCCTTTGTGGGGCTTAAAAAAACACAAGAGCTTTACAAAGAAGCTATAAAGAACAAATACCGCTTCTATTCTTATGGCGATGCAATGCTCATTTTATAGATCAACGTATCTCAAATCTGTCTCTTCCGTTCTCTTTAGCTTTGTACAGTGCTTCATCAGCACGCTGAATAAGTGAATTTGTATCATCTCCGTGCATGTACACGGTCAAACCAAAAGACAAGGTGAGTGATCCTATCTCGCTAAAAGAGCAAGCTTTGATCGCTTTTTGAAGTTTTTGCGTTAAGATTTGTATATTTTTCAGATCAGATCTGTTAGTAATGATAACAAACTCTTCACCACCCCATCGAGCAAGAAAATCATCATCACGTATGCTGGAACTAAGACAGTTTGCCAACTCTTGTAAGACCTTATCCCCTATGCTGTGACCATATGTGTCGTTGATATCTTTAAAGTTATCTATATCAAGTAAAATAAATCCAAACAGGTAGTCATAACGCCCCGCTGATTTAATTTTTGTATAAAGCTTCTTATCAAAGGCTGCACGATTATATAGCCCTGTCAAGGTATCGTGTGTTGAAGAGAATTCTAACTTCTTTTTCTCAGTTATATCCTCTCTGTAAGCACTGTAGCCTATTTTATCTCCGTTTTCATCATATAACGAGTCTATAGTTGTTTTCACCCAATAATAGCTTCCATCTGCTTTTTTGTTTTTTATTTCACCGACAAACTGTTGGTTATTATTGAGCTTGTTCCACATCGCATCATAAAAACTATCAGGAGTATCGGGATGTCTAAAAATATTATGATTGACACCGATGAGTTTCTCTCTTGGTATCCCGGTAAATTCTACATATGACTTGGACACTGAAGTTATAATTCCATTTAAATCAGAAGTAGTATAAAGCAGCGTATTAAAAATCATATCATTGAGTCTGTCAAGCTCTTTATTTTTATATCGCAGTTCTTTACTTGTTACATTGGTTAAATGAGTAAGCGCTTTGAGTATACGGTTGGTGTTATCCTTGTAGTTATTCGTATATGTTTTTTTATTGAGCGTTTTTGACTCACTGAGCAATAAAACCGTTGTAGTGAGATTAAGCAGCTCATTCATCTCTGAGGAGTGCAAATACTCACCATATGTAAAAAATCCAGCACTTGGAGCAAGCGTGTTAAGCATAGAAAATTCATTTTCCAATGCTTTGCCCATCAATGTTTTTCTTGCGCTACATGAGTATATAAATAAAGCCTCTGCCGGATAGTTTTGAAGCTTGCTGTAGTTGCTGCTCAACGAGCTTTGCATATCCTCTATACTACCATACGCAAACTGTACAGCTTCGCCTTCATACAAGTTCCCACTAAAAAGAAATGAAGTGTCTTGCAAAACACCAATTGGTGTGCGTGCTACTTTTGTGCCGTTTCTGCAAGTTAACAAGGGAAATTCATAACTTGTGCGAGGAATACCCTCTGCAATATCTTCACCAAGATATTTTTTATATATATTTTTAATCCTGATGCCATCTATCTCACTTACCACATTGCCCTTTGCTTTTGTGATAATCATTTTTTTACCTATGGGGTTCCAGTTAAGCATATACTCACTTTGAGCTATCAGGTTCTCCCCACTCAACGATGCAACAACACAGGCATTTTCCAAACAAAAAGAGTCATTGAAAACGAAAGTTTTTTCAAACATTATATTATCTGCGGCTCGTCCACCGGCAATAATCATATCGCTTTTGATATTTGCAAACACATTTAAAAGCTCTTGTGCATTGCTTGTGAGTCCATCACTAAAAACTATGAGTGCTTTTGTTTGATCATTAACAATCTTTGCAATCTCTTTTTCAAGATTATGTGAATCTTCCAGATTTACTATGCATGATTGTACCTTACTCGTATCAAAAACACTAAAGGAGATCAGCACCTCATTTTCATACATCTTGCCTTCATATATTTCACCGCTTGTACTAGTCCCTATCACCGATGCACTTGGAAGTTGCTTTTTAATGTATGAAGATATACTAAGCGCGACACGGGTATCAATAATTCCACAAAACACCTGTACCAATATATTTTGAGATTTCTTTAGCCCGTTTAGCTCTATAAAATTTTGTAATTGCTCTTCGTTATTATACAAAACATTGATAACTCTCACAAATCAACCTTTTAGTTGTTTTTTTTTATTATACATTATTTTAGTAAAACTTTTCCGTTTACAACTTCAATATCACCGTTGAGCTCTGCTTCAAAAAGACGGTTTGGGAATTTTTTAAGTGCATCATCGTATGTCGGAGCATTTTTACAATACATTAAAAAATCATCTTCACAAAAGTTGCCCTGAGTCGATACATCTTGAATATCAGTATGAAATTTGGCAGTGAATGCATCTATATCATAAATAGCTTCTGCTTTGTGTTCTTGCAAGAGCATCTGTGTTGCTCCACTCTCACCAAGACGCTGAGGAAGTACATATATTTTTTTGCCCATCTCAAGAGCTATCTCTATACTTCTCATACTTCCGCTCTCAAGCTCGGCTTCAGCCACAACCAGCACATCACCCAAAGCAACAACAAGCTCATTGCGAACAACAAAGCTCCAGGGGGTAGCTCGAAAATCCGGTGCGAACTGACTTAGAAGTAAGCCTTTTTTCTCTATCTCAGCGAGTAGATTTTTGTTGACTGCGGGATACTTTATATCTATACCACACGGTAAAACAGCTATGGTGTTTTCTGCTTTTGCACCATTATGTGCAGTTGCATCAATACCCATAGCACCCCCACTGACAATACACACACCCCTGCTTGAGAGTTTTTGTGCCAAAGTCAATGTACACATTCTAGAATATTTTGAGGGTCTTCTCGAGCCGATAATTGAGACTTTTACTCTTTTTAGAAGCGCTTCATTACCCGCATAAAAAAGCTCTTGCGGGTACTTTTTCATCCCCTCCAGTGCAGTTACGTGCTCAGTGATAACAGGCATAACTCAATACAAGCCGTTGATATATACAAGCTCTACATCTTTTAGTAAAGCTTTCGATTCACTCAATGCAGCAAGAGTATTAGCATGGGGATGTCCTATGGCTATGGCCGTTCCATGAGACTTGGCAATCTCAACAGCTTTTTTTATTTGCTGTTTTATGTAGTCTTTATCGGTATGGTGATCCAAAAAAATATCACGCGCCATATATTTATATCCATAGCTTTTCATAACTTCAGGAGCCTTTGTTTGTGCAGTAGTGCGGCTATCTACAAACGTGATACCTTGATTTCTCAAAGCAAAGATAAGTCTGTTCATAGCAATCTCATTTGATGTAAACTTACTCCCTGTATGGTTATTGATATAGGTAACTTTTGGGAAAAGTTTTTTGATCTCTTTGACTCTAGCAAGAATGTTTTCTTTTGAATCGCTCACTCTCAATGTAAAGGGTTCCTCTTTGGTAAAGTTTTGCGCTTCCATGGGAAGGTGTACCATATAAAAGCTCTCTTTGGCTGCAAGTTTTGCTGAGCTTGGATGTCTGGAACTTGGAGGAAGAAAAGACATGGTGATAGGGATATGTAAATTTTTTATAGCGCTAACATGTGCTTTAAATGAAACATCATCTATTATGATCGCCAGTTTAGCTTTTGTTGTGATCAGTTTAGTTTCTCTTTGAGAAGATGAGAGTTCATCTATCTTCTGTGTGTCATACTCATGTGAAGCACTCAGGGAGTTTGTGTTTTTTTGTAAAACCTCTTTGAGTCTTGTGTTCACACTTGGTGTTTGCTCTTTTTTTGAAGAGGCAAGCTTTTTTTCCTGTTTGATATTTTGCGTTTTTGCCAGATCCTCTTGAGCCTTTTTATACCCAAAATAATATCCGCCTATAAGTACCCCAAGTAACACTGCTACAGATGCCAAACTCCAAACAGTATATGTTAAAAACCTTGAACTCTTTTTATGCGTTTTTTTTCTTCTT
Organism: Sulfurimonas sp.; assembly: GCA_026996295.1. Taxonomy (GTDB): domain Bacteria; phylum Campylobacterota; class Campylobacteria; order Campylobacterales; family Sulfurimonadaceae; genus Sulfurimonas. The sequence goes on along the minus strand of JALWLL010000064.1, from coordinate 75,204 downwards.
TTCTTTGCCATACATTCTCCAGATTTTTGTAACTATACCTCAAATAATTTAAAAATTTCATTTCATGACAAAATGTCATATTATTCTCGCGCTACATTTAAACTCTAAATCTTTACAATTGCTTTTTTTTAAGTAAACTTTCTATATAATTGCGCGTTCCTTTCTCTTTGTATCACAAGAGATGTGATATATTACATATCCGAAAGGGAAACAAGGCCATTACGGCGATATACCAAAAGGAGATTATACTCTATGAGAAATTACGAAAACCTAGTAATCGTAAAACCGACATTTACAGCAGAAGAGATTCAAGCAAGCATTAAGGCTGTGGAAGACATCATTACTTCTAACGGTGGTGAAATAGCTGCAACAAACGCAATGGGCATGAAAAAATTAGCATACCCTATTGAAAAAAATGAGCGTGGTTATTACTACGTTATCTATTACACAGTTGCTCCTTCTGCAATTTCAGAAATTGAAAGACGTTTCCGTATCAACGAAGATCTTCTTCGCTTTGTAACGATCAAGTACGATACAAACCGTGAGATAACAGCATGGAATCAGTTAGTTCAAAAAGCTCAAAAAGCAGCTGAACCGGCAAAAGAAGAAGCTCCTGTAAAAGAGGAAAAAGCTCCTGCAACAGAAGCAGCAGCAGAGTAAGCATACGCTTAAACAATTAAGGAAAACTCATGTATAACAAAGTTATTTTGGTTGGAAACTTAACTCGCGATATCGAACTTAGATACTCTCAAGGTGGTATGGGTATAGCAAAAACAGCTATAGCTACCAGCCGTAAATTTACCAGTAACGGTGAAAAAAAAGAGGAAGTATGTTTCGTTGACATTACATTCTTTGGACGTAGTGCAGAGGTTGCCAACCAATACCTTAGAAAAGGAAGTAAGATCCTTGTTGAGGGGAGACTTAACTTTGAACAGTGGGTTGATCAAAACGGACAAAAGCGCTCAAAGCACTCAGTGACTGTTGAAACTATGCAGATGTTAGACTCAAGAAGTGACAGCCAAAACTCTATGAATGCACCTGCAAATGATGCAAATCAAGGTGGTGGTTATGTTCCTCCTCAGCAAGGTCAGCAACAAAGTTATCAACAGCCTCAACAAAGCTATCAACAGCCGAGTTATAACCAGCAGGCACAAAACCAAAGTCGTGAGATGCCAAGTAGCAACTCTGTTCCTGTAATTGACATCGATGAAGATGAAATTCCATTTTAGAAATAGATAATTAAGAGGTAATACCATGTCAGAAAAAAGAAAATACAAAAAAAGATATTGTAAATATTGTGAAGCAAAAGTTGACTTCATGGATTATAAAGATGTAGGAGCTTTACGTTTCTCTCTTTCAGAAAGATATAAAATCATGCCACGCCGTTTAACAGGTAACTGTAAACGTCACCAAGACATGATCGCTACAGTAATTAAAAGAGCTCGTGCTGCAGCACTAGTTCCATATACAGTTACTCGTAAACAAGTTGTAACTGCACCTTTTGAAAACCTAAGATAGGTTTTCTTTGGTGCTTTGCACCATAACTTCCAAAAAAGCATCTCCAAAACACACAATAACAACAAACCCTTACAATAGGAATATTTTTTGCTATTACATAGCTAAAAAGTGATCTTATGCGATATTTTATACTCTTTACATTTTTACTCCTGCATGCGGCCTATGCAAAATCAAACGATTTTTCAGTGATCATACATAAACCTTTCAACAGCGAACTCACAGACATAGTACAAGACTATGACAGACACATAAGTGCTGTCGGCTTCTCAACCGATTATGCCACGCACGCTTCTCATGCTTATAATGATCCCTACAGCTACCTTGAGAGTATCTCAAAACATACTGAGCATATCAACATCGTAAAACTCGACAGCAACGCACACATCACACTCGATAAAAACTTTGCACTCAACAAGCTTAATAAAGCTGTCAGCGTACTGAAAACTCCAAACGGCGGTTACTTTATCGGTGGCTATTCAAACAACGGGCAACTGATTATTTTACAACTTGATTCTGATGCCAATGTTATTTTTACCAAAATCTTTGCAACAAAAAACTACAGTAAAATGGCGAAGCTCACCCCCTTAAAAGATGGCGGTGTGCTAGCTGTTGGCTCTTCATACACCTCTCGTGAATATGGTGACAACCTCTTTAACAACGGCTTGGGACTCAACGATATCTATATCAGTAGATTTACTAAAGAGGGACGGATGCTTTGGAGCAAAAAATACGGTACGCAGTTTGATGATACGGGGGTTGATGCAGTGGAAGCAGATGATGGCTCACTTCTGATCTTATCGCACACAAATAAAGGCAAAGACAAAACTATAAGCATCACAAGAGTAACAGAAGATGGGGATAAGATCTGGACAAAAGAGTTCCACAACAAACATCTTCACTCTGCACACAGAATCATCAAACTGCGTGATGGAAATTTTCTCGTATCTCTTGTGCAAAATAACACCATAGATAAAGCTCAAATCAGGCTTGTTAAGATCGATCTTTTTAAAAATACTTTGATTGACACCCTACTCAATACAACCTATGCAAGCACTCTCAATGATATCAAAGAGTACTCAAACGGCAGTATTGGCGGGGTCGGTTTTGTTCAAGACACTTATAATACGGATGGGCTTTTTATAGTTGTAGATGCCTCCTTGAAAATGCTGTGTCAAGAGCACTTTGGTGATGAGAACTATGATACTTTCAATGCTTTAAGTATTTTAAACAACTCCCAAGCCGCTGTTGCAGGTATTCATACCGATGCAAACTCACAAGAAGCAAATATGTGGATACTTAAACTCAACGATGATTGCACCATTGCTCAAAAAACACCACAACTTCACAACACTACCGACGCAAACAAGCACATTGGTACCCAACTTCCAAGCCATTTGTATGAACTTCTTGCAAAATTGTTTCAAGATGAGATCGATGCACACAAAATACAACTCCATAAAGACCTCAGCATCGAGCTTATTGCGCCTGAGCTTTACTTTGAACAATCACACTATAAACTCACCCAAGCACAAAAAAAATTTCTCAAGCATTTTTCAAGTAAACTGATACCTTTTTTACAATTACATAAAGAGCATATAGAAGCACTTGAGATAGATGGTCATACCTCAAGTGAGTGGAAAAATGCAAACTTTACACAGCGATATCTCAACAATGAGCAACTCTCTATGCAAAGAGCCTTTAGTGTGCTAAGCTATATGTTTGCAAAGCAAGATCCTCAAACACAACGTTTTTTAACTACTCTCTTTAAGGGAAGCGGCTTGAGCTTTTCAAAACGAGTGATGCATAACAACACAGAAGATAAAAAACACTCAAGGAAAGTTTCTTTTAAAATTCTTCTAATGGACTCTACTCAGAGTCCTCAGAAGTAGCGTTACTCACAGCGCGAAACGAGTAACGCTGTTTGTCTTGTTTAAGTTTTTTATAGAGTTTGAATTTTGCTTTTTCGAGAGCTTCATCATCATATGAAAATTCACTTTGTATCGTTGCATCATCCACCTTGGCACTGTCCATGGCAAAAAGCTTCAGCTCTTTTTTTGTCAACTTTGCTTTTAGTACACCATAAAGTTCTTTATCATCATTGATGATCTCTGTACTCGCAACTTCATAAAAATTTGCAAGTATCTCTCTAAAATCGTTTGTTTCGTGGTATTGTCTCCACACTGTTTTTTCTAACATTAAAATTCCTAAATTTTATCTAAGATCTGTGAAAGATCTTTTGTTTCAATAACAATATTTGCTTCTTTTTTCAAAATATCACGTCCGCAAAAAGCTACACGAGTACCGGCATGAGCAAACATACTCAAGTCATTTGCACCATCACCACAAACAAGTGTTTCCTCTTTAGTGATACCCAAAATATTTTGAAGTCTTATAAGCATATCGCCTTTTGAGAAGTTAAACATCATGTCACCACCTACGAGTCCCGTCAGTTTTCCATCTTTATGGTGCAGAGCATTTGAGAAGTCCGCATCATACCCAAGGATATCTTTGGCATAAGATGTTGCTGTTCTAAAGCCTCCGCTAAAGCAAACAACTTTCATCCCCCGCTTTTTAAGCTCCGCTATGGTTTCTTGTGCACCCGGCATATATGGAAGGTTATGGCTTATCTTCTCAACTACCTCATACTCAAGACCTTTGAGCAGTCCTACCCTTTGTTGGAGTGATTCAAAAAAGTCGAGTCTTCCACTCATCGCCTCCTCGGTGATGCGACTTACCTCATCACCGATACCAAGCTCCTCAGCAAAAAAATCTATTGTCTCACCATCCATAAGGGTGGAATCAAAATCAAAAACAGCTAGTTTTAACATCTCTATTACTCTCTTTTGTTATAATGTCGCAATTATATCTAAATAGGAATATATTTGTTTGCTACACTTATAAATAAACTCAAAAACGATACATATATAACGCTAGAGACAACTCCCGGACACTCTCCTGTTTTTACTCCCACTATAGATAAGATCGAAAAACTGGGGCTTCATGAGTTGGTCGATGGCTTCTCAACCACGGACAATCCACTGGCAAAACTCAAATACAATGCACTCTTTGGAGCAAAAATGCTCCAAGACAGATTTCAAAAACCGGTCATTGCTACTATGAGTATGCGAGATAGAAACAAAATCGCCCTGCAGTCAGATCTTCTGGGTGCCAACGAAGTGGATATACGTACCATCCTTGCACTTACGGGTGATCCAGCCACCATGAGTGACCAGCCACACACAAAAGGTGTTTTTGAGGCAGACAGCTCCATGCTTTTGGATATCATCTCCTGTTTTAATTCAGGTATCAACTATGCAGGAAAACCGTTTCAAACACAGCCAAAACCGATCTACCCTTTTGCGGTTGTAAACTCTTATGCAAAAAACTTCAAAACACTGCAAAAAAAGATACAAAAAAAGATCAAACACGGTGCAATAGGGATCATCACCCAACCCGTTTATGATATCGAAAATGCCAAAAAACTTTTAGAGCTTCGAGATGCCGCAAACAAAGAGTGTTGCCCTGAGAACAAAAAAGCAGAACTGATACTGGGTGTTTTTCCCATCACAAAACTTAGAACAGCCCAGTTCCTCTCCGCTCATGTACCGGGTATAGATGTGCCAAACAGATGGATAGAGCTTCTTAGAGCCGCACATGAAAGATCTCCTCAAGAGGAGTACAAAGTAGGATTTGAGCTCTCCAAAGAACTGTTTGAAGATCTCAAAGCACTCCATCCAAAGATACACCTCATGACGGCAAATCAGTTCGAGATCGCAAAAGATATTTTGATCTAAGCTCTAAAATGAATGCACATATTTTCTAAATATCTCTATAGGTAAGGGTTTACTAAAATAGTACCCTTGCACCTTGTAACAGTTTAAGAACTTCAATGCTTCTATATTTTCTTTTGTTTCTGAACCTTCGGCTACGATATCTTTACCCATAAATTTGCCCATGGCAATGATGGTCTCAACGATTGAGCGATCATCTGCATTGACATCAAAATCGTGCACAAAACTACGATCTATCTTTATGGTTTGAGCCGGAAGTTGTTTGATATAACTAAGCGAAGAGAAACCTGTTCCAAAATCATCTATCGATATTTTATACCCCCGCTCATACAACTCTTTGATGGTTTTTGTAGCATTTTTGATATTATGCATAATGTTGCATTCATTGATCTCAAGTTCTATATATTGTTTATCAAGCCCTATCTCTTCTACAACCCTGCAGATATCATATACAAAACTTTTGTTATCTAACTGTTTAGAAGAGACATTTATGGAGACTGTCAGCTGAGTACCCTCATCATGCAAAGACTTCGTATCTGTGACAGCCTGCTTGAAAACCCATAGACCGATCTCATATATCTGCCCTGTTGACTCTGCAATTTTTATGAATTTTTCCGGTTTTATGGGACCAAACTCTTTATGGTTCCACCTGATAAGTGCTTCCATCCCATAAACCTTATTGGTCTCTAAATTTACTTTAGGCTGATACTCCAAAAAAAGCTCATCATTATGCAAAGCACTTCTGAGATCTCTTTCCATCAACATTCTGTATGTTGCTTTCTCATTCATCGATTTTTTATAAAACTGGAACCCGTTTTTCCCTGAATCTTTTACTTGGTACATCGCCGTATCGGAAGCATTGAGCAAATCTTCATAATTCGTTGCATCATCAGGGTAGATACTGATACCTATGCTGACACCGGAGTAGAGTTTGTGTCCCTCTATCGTTACTGCTTTGTTAAATCTGTTCACTATTCTGTTGGCGATAGGAACAATGTCTGCAATATTTTCTATCTCATCTAAGAGAATGATGAACTCATCACCGCCAAGCCTTGCAAGTGTATCATTTTCACGTAAGAATTTTTTTATATTTTCAGAAACCTTGATAAGAAACTTGTCTCCGATAAGATGTCCAAAGTTATCGTTGACATCTTTAAAGTTATCCATATCCATAAACAGTATGGCCATTTTCTTTTGGCTACGCTTGAGTGAAGAGATACTGCTGTTGACTCTCTCTTCAAAAAGTACACGGTTTGGAAGTTTTGTCAAAGAGTCAAAATATGCAAGATTATGTATAAGCTCTTCATCTTTTTTACGCTTGGAAATATCATGCACGATAAAGACATAGTTGCTGATCTCTTCATCATCACCATAAAGAGCAATAACCGTCAACTCAGAAGCGTAAATTTCACCGTTTTTCTTACGTTCTGTGATCTCACCCTGCCACTCCCCACTCTCTTCAACCTCAGCCCACATCTTCTCATAAAAATGTTCGTCATTCCATCCTGAACCGAGAGCTTCCGGGTTTTTCCCTTTAATATCTTCTAAAAAATAACCACTTAGCTTGGAAAAAGCTTCATTTATTTTTAAGATTTTTTTGTTTTTATCTGTAACTAAAAGACCATCACTGATTTTTGAAAGGACTTTGGAATCAAGTTCACATCTTCTGATGAGTAGATCGTGTTTGCGTGTTGAAAAGTAAAATATACCGAGTAGTCCAACGAGCTTCTCACCATCATACAGCGGCTTTTTGATCATTCGCACCACACATCTGTTGCCTGCGATCTCTATGGTCTCTATCGTGTCGAGGACCCTCTTCTTCTCAAGCACGCGCTTCTCATCTTCTTCAAGTTTCTCTGCTAATTTTTTTGCAAAAAAATCATGGTCACTTTTGCCAATCACATCAGATGAGAAAAGCTTTTTGAGGCGTTCATTAGCATAGAGATACCTATGTTTCGTATCTTTTACAAATATATTTTGCTCTAATGAATCAATAATGAGTTTTTCATCTATTAACGACACATACACCCTTGTTGTTCTTGTATCACTTAAGAACTTTTTATGTTTATATTTAATAACAAATTTTATCAAATATATTCAAATACTTTCCTTATTTTACGCTAAATTCATTAGTAAAAAATAAATTTTATTAAAGAAAAAAAGATAAGCTCTTTATCCTTAGTATATTTTGATATAATTTCGCAATTATTTTATGGACAGAATTTATGATAGATTTAAAACTACTACAAAAAGATTTTGAAACTTTAAGCAAAAAATTGATGCGTAAAGGTGTCGATGCTGAGCTTATAGTACAACTCAAAGAAAAATTTGAGGAACTCAAAGCGGCAAAAACAAACTTTGAAACGCTCCAGGCAGCCCAAAATGCAATGAGCAAAGAGTTTGGTATCTACAAACGTGAAGGCAAAGATATCTTTGAACTCAAAGCGAAAGTAGATGCAAATAAAGTAAAAATTGCAGAAGCTCTTGAGGTACAAAGAGTCAAACAAGAAGAGCTTGAGCAGATCGCTATGGCTGTGCCAAATATGCCAGATGACGATGTTCCCGACGGGGCAGATGAAGATGACAATATAGAGATAAAAAAAGTTCTCACACCTCCAACTTTTTCTTTTACTCCAAAAGAGCATTGGGAGCTTGCTGAGCACAATGGCTGGATCGACTTTGAACGTGGTGTGAAACTGGCCACTTCCAGATTTAGTGTCTCTTTTGGCATGGGTGCTAGACTTGAGCGTGCTTTGGTGAATTTTATGCTTGATTTTAACCGTGAACGCGGATTTGAGGAAGTGAGTGTTCCTGCTCTTGTAAACCGCAGAGCACTTGAAGGGACGGGACAACTTCCAAAATTTGAAGATGACCTTTATAAAATAGACTCTCAAGAGATGTTTTTGATTCCCACTGCTGAAGTTCCTGTAACAAATCTTTACCAAGATGAGATACTTACAGAAGATGCACTTCCAAAAAAAATGACAGCTTACACCTCATGTTTTAGGAAAGAAGCAGGTGCAGCAGGACGCGATACACGTGGTATGATCCGCCAACACCAGTTTCATAAAGTGGAACTTGTAAGTATCAGCAAACCAGATGAAAGTGACAAAATTTTTGATGAAATGGTGCAGTGTGCATCTGATCTTCTTAAAGCACTTGAATTACCACACCGCCTTGTAACACTCTGTACAGGTGATCTTGGTTTCTCTGCTGCAAAAACCGTTGACTTGGAAGTGTGGCTTCCTGGGCAAAACACTTACCGTGAGATCTCTTCAGTAAGTAACACAAGAGACTTTCAGGCACGCCGTGCAAAGATCCGCTTCAAAGATGGCAAAAAGAACACTCTCGTTCACACGCTCAACGGTTCAAGTTTGGCTGTTGGACGTACGATGGTAGCAATTATGGAAAACTTCCAAAATGAAGATGGGAGTATAGATATCCCTAAAGTGCTTCATCCATACCTTGGGTTGCACTAAGATGGATGGCACAAAACGCTCCAACATCAAACACGGCATGAGTGTAGCAATCGTGCTCAAACAGGATCAGGATACGGGCAGACTTACAGATGGCATAGTTCGGGATCTTCTTACAAAATCAGCCACTCATCCTCACGGTATAAAAGTTCGTCTGATGAGCGGTGAAGTTGGACGTGTCAAAGAGATCTACTAGTAATATAAGAGCTTTTAACACTCCGCTAACATAGTTTTTTATATACTCTCTTTATGGCAAAAATATTATTACTTGAAGATGATGAAGTATTATCTGAAACATTGGTTGAATTATTGAGTGATGAAAACTTTGAAGTCACGCTTGTGGATGATGGAGAGAAAGCTTTAGATGCTACATTTGTCAAACATTTTGACCTTCTTTTACTCGATGTCAATGTCCCTTTTTTAAATGGCTTCGAGTTTTTACAAGCACTCCGAGAAAGCTCAGATACAACACCCGCAATCTTTATAACGGCACTTACTGATGTTGCTTCCCTTTCAAAAGGGTTTGATGTAGGTGCAGATGATTATATAAAAAAACCGTTTGATTTTGATGAACTTCTTATTCGCATCAATGCACTTCTGAGAAAAGCATATCATACTTATGCAAATGAGATCAAAGTTAATGATTTTCGTTTTGTTATCGAGAGTAATGAACTCTATAAAAAAGAGAAGTTTATACCCCTCTCCCCTTATGAGCTTAAAATTACAAAACTGCTTTTTCAAAACCTTGAGCATACTTTGGAAAAAGAGTTGATCTTTGAGCATTTAGCTCAAGGAAAGGAGATGAGCGAAGGCTCTTTAAGAGTCTATATAAACAAACTCAGAAAAATCGGTCTTCCAATTACCACCATCAAAGGGATAGGTTACCGTCTTGCAAAAAGATGAAATAAAAGCATTTTTATTTTAACGATACACTAATACCCCTTTGTTATAATATGTAATTCATGTACTATACTAAAAGGAGTTTGAATGTCAAAGAAAATTTTTTTCATCGCATTATTTATTTTTACAACATTGCAGGCACAAACACTTACACTCAAAGAGTGTATCGAAAAAGCCACAACTTCACACCCTGATATCAAAACATTTATGTTACAAATTCAAAAAAGTGCAAAAGGTACTAAAGTCGCCAATGCAGACTACCTTCCACAAATCACAGCTTCTGCCGAGTATGATTTTCAAAAAACCTATGTACTGCCATTAAATGGAGTGTTTCATACCATTGACGATGACGGCTGGCAAGTGGGAGTGACACTGCAACAAAAGATATGGGATTTTTCAAAAACAACGTCCAAGATAGCCGCTTCCAAAATAGAAGAAGATATAGCAAAACTCTCACTAAAAGATGCCAAGGCACTCATGGCATTCAATGTAAAACTTCAGTATGAGTTAATGCTTGTTCAACAACAGGCCATAGTGGTAAGAGAAAAAGATCTTCAAGCCAAAACAGAGCTTTATAAACAAGCAAATGAACAGGTTCGTTTAGGGATGAAGACCAAGGCAGATGCAAGTCGTTTCCTCTCCGCCGTATATATGGCAAAGGATAATCTCGCCATTGCACAGGCAGACTTCTTTAAAGCCAAAACAAGACTCTCAAACTACATAGGTCAGGATATCGCTGAAGATATTCTTCTGGAAGATACTATTGCAAACAACTCTTTGCAGATCACAGGCAATCTGCTTCAAGAAATTATGCACAACAATCTCCAACTGCAAAGTTTACAAAAAAGCATACAAATAAACACACTAAATAAAAAATCCGCCAAAGCTTCTCACTATGGCTCTATAGATGCTATAGCCTCTTATAACAAGATCGGCTCACTCAACGAGTATGACTCCTCCCTTATAGGAATCACTCTAAAGATCCCTCTGTATAGCGGTGGTCGCACCTCTGCAACAGTTGAGCAAGCTGCGATCCAGGAGCAAAGTACAAAAGAGGCACTCAACTCCAAAAAGTTGACACTGAAAAATGAACTTGAGGCTCTACTTATAGATCTTCAAAGATATGAAAAAACACTTCAGGCAAAACAGGCACAGCTTGAAGCATCCCAAGAGACAAAAGTACTTTTAGAAGCACGCTACAAAGAGGGGCTTTCAACCTACATAGAAGTGCTTGATGCTATCAGTCTGTATCTTGATGCAAAACTTGGACTTTTACAAGCCCAGTATGCAAAAAGCTCTACAATCAACAGAATAAACTATTTAGAAGGAAAAACTTTATGAACACACTATTAAAATATCTACTTACGGCAGTCATTGTGCTTCTACTAGGTGGCTTGTTTTACAAAAATGTATATATTCCAAAAACAACCTACACAACTGTTTCCCCTACAAAAGGAAAGATTGATGTGTATGTGCGGGGCATAGGCAATGTTGATGCGGAGGATATCTACACTATCACAGCGCAAAGCGGAGGCAAAATACTCAATATTTTAACTGATGAGGGCAAATGGGTCAAAAAAGGTGATCTTCTCATAGTGATGGATGGTGTCGATCTTCCCGATCAGCTTGAGATCGCAAAAGCAAGTTACACAAGAGCACAATATGAACTTCAAGCTTCTCAAAATGAACTTAAAAATCAACTTGCACAAAAAGAACTGATACAAAAAACCTACGATCGCTATAAAAAACTTCATGAAAAAGGCTTTGTTTCACAATCGGAATATGACAAAGCTCTTTCTGATTTGCAAAGTATTGAGGCTACGCTGCTTGTTTCACACTCCCACATTAACTCAGCAAAAGCACAGCTTCTTCTTTCTCAAAAAAACATAGATGCTATCAAAACAAAACTACAGTATCTCAAGGTATATGCACCTGTGGATGGCTATGTGATCTCAAAAATAGCCCAGATAGCCCAAAATGTACTTCCAACAACACCCATACTCAAAATAGTCGATCCAAAAACACTATGGGCTAAAAGCATGGTAGATGAAAGGGTAAGCTCCAACATTAAAGTTGGACAAAGAGCTACCATAAAACTCAGTTCTCATCAAAATGAGACCTTTGAAGGGATCGTAAAAAAGATATCTCCTGTTATCGATGCCGTTACCTTAGAGAAAGAGATAGATGTTGCCTTTGTCAAGATACCTACCCCTTTTTACATAGATGAGCAAGTGGAGGTTAACATTGCAACACAAACACATGATGATGTACTCAAACTTCCACTGCAAGCGATCGATCAACAAAACGGCAAAATAGGGGTGTGGGTAGTTAAAGATATGCATGTCTCTTTCGTCTTTGTTGAAAAAATTGCCCAAAATGATGATGAAATCGCCATTTCAAACCTAGAGGAGCATATGAAAATAGTGATCCCTGATCCTAAGAAAAAACCTTTAAAAGAAGGGATGAAAATAAACCTATGATCCATTTAGCAAAAGAAGATATCAAGCACACTTTTGGAAAGTTCATTGTGACAGCCATGGGTGTGGGTATGCTTCTTGGAATCGTTTTGATCATGATTGGTGTTTACAGAGGGATGATCGTAGATGCCGAAGTACTACTTGATGATCTGGATGTAGATATTTGGATCGTCCAAGAGGATACACTTGGGCCTTTTGCCGAGTCTTCTCGAGTACATGAAGACCTTAAAAACACTATTAAGGCTATTGAGGGTATTGACAAAAGTGAAGCGATCACATTTCAAAACATTCAACTTCCAAGAGCAGACAAAAAAGTAAGAGTGATGGCTGTCGGCTATGATATTTTTGGTGAGATCAATCCAATCAATCCACAAAGACTTATAGCCGGAAGAACGCTAAAACATGATCACTATGAGATCGTAGTTGAGGAAAAAACAGGTTTTAAACTTTATGACAAAATAAAACTCAGCAGACACTACTACACTGTTGTCGGTATCACACACGGTGCGGTCTCTTCAGGTGGTGATTCTTTGGTATATATCAGTCTCAAAGATGCGCAAGAGTTACAGTTTTCCTACTCCAACAAACGGATCTACAGTGATAGGGCACGGGGTATTTATAACAAGGACTCTCATATGGTCAATGCTGTCATTGCTACTGTAAAAGATGGTTACTCTATCGATGAAATAGCAGACACAATACAAAAATGGCACCATAAAAGTGTTTATACAAAAGAGGAGCAAAAAATAGTTTTAACGAGAAACCTGATAGAAAAAGCCTCTAAACAGATAGGGCTCTTTACTGCCATACTCATACTTGTTTCTACTATCATCATAGCCCTTATCATTTATACGATGACACTTGAAAAGATGAAAGAGATCTCTATAATGAAGCTTATAGGACTTCCAAACAGCACGATTATCAAAATGATAGTGGAAGAAACCCTTCTACTTGGAATATTTGCCTTTATTTTTGGAAATATTTTCTCACATCTTATCTACTCAAAATTTCCAAAACGGGTCGTCTTGGAGATTCCAGATGCATGGATGCTCTTTACAATAATCATCATCGCATCCATTTTGGCGTCATTTATAGGTGTGAAAAAAGTTATCAATGCAGATCCGACTGCAGCAATTGGAGGCTAGCATGAGTGCACAACAAGCTATAAAAGTGGAAAATCTCAACAAATCTTTTGGAAGTGGCGATACCTTTGTAGATGTTATTCATGATGCATCATTTACTATCTATAAAGGAGAACTTGTTGCCCTTGTCGCCCCAAGTGGAGCCGGAAAAACAACTCTTTTGATGATGATTGGATGTGTTGATACACCCGTTAGCGGAAAAATCTGGATAGGTGATGAAAAAGTATATGATAACAAATGGCTGACAAAAACGACACGAAAGATAAGAAGGGAGAAGCTTGGTTTTATTTTTCAGGCACACTACCTTATCCCTTTTTTAAATGTTATTGACAATCTTGTACTGCTCCCCCAAGCCAACAAGGTAGATGAAAAAGTTGCTAAAACAAAAGCAAGAGAACTTCTCAAATATTTTGATATTGCAGAAAAAGAAAAAGCGATGCCTTCGCAGCTTTCAGGTGGTCAAAACCAAAGGGTTGCCATAGCAAGAGCCTTGGTCAATGACCCTGAGATCATTTTAGCAGATGAACCCACCGCAGCCCTTGATTCTGCACGATCTATCGATGTTGTTAAAATGCTAAAAAAAATAGCAAAAGAACAAGATGTCGCTATCGTTATGGTTACGCATGATGAGCGTGTTTTACCCTATTGTGACAAAATAATGAAGATAGAAAATAAAAAAACAGTCTTTGAAGATGTTAGCGCTGTAAAATAAGCCTTTTTTGGTACTTTTTTTGCTAATATATCTACAATTCTAGTAAGGTAGGTTGATGGCAGAGGTTCAAGAAGATATTATCATCATTGAAGACAGTGAAGCAGCCGGCTTTGATGATGGCTCTGCCAATAACACAAAACCAAAAAAAGAGGGGCTTTCTCAAAAAAAGCTTATCATCATCTCAGCTGTTTTACTTGTTGTTCTGATTGGTGTCGTTGTTGCCGCATTATTTGCTTTTAAAGCCTCCAAAGAGCAAGAGGTGATCTCCATCAACACCATAGAAAAAAAGCTTGATAAAAACACCTCCAAACCTATAGAACCAAGTAAACTTGAAAAAATGATAGCAAAAGCAAACTACCTCTATACCAACGGGTCAAAAGAGGAAGCTCTCTATCTGTATGAAAAAATAGCCATCTACAGTGAAGCGATCTCTCAGTACAACCTTGGAGTTGCTCAACTCAAAGGCAAGCAATATGCCCTGGCTCTTCAAACATTTCAAAAAGCGATACAAAACGACGAAAAGAGATGTGTCAGTGCCATCAACGCTGCTGTTTGTTCCCTGCATCTTGATGATAAAGAAAGTTTTAAGTACTACATCGATCTGGCTTATGCCTACCTGCCAAATGAGATAAACTCTCCACTCTACTCTTATTACTACACACTCATAAACTACTACAACCAAAACTATCTCGAAGCACTCAGTGCACTGAAAAACCCAACTTCCAAAGAGTACCCAAGTACTCAAAAACACTTAAGTGCCAAGATCAATGCTCTTTTTTGTAATAACTACGATGCCATAGAGAACCTTGAGGAAAACTACTCCCATCAAGACACATTTAGCCTCGGTTTGCTTTATGCAAGAGTAGGTGATCTCAGCCTCGCAAGGTCACACTTGGAAGATGCGATACTCAGAGAGATAGAGCCTGTAAAAGCCACACTTGCACTTGCCTTTGTCAATCTTCAAGCAGGTCGGATTACGAGTGCGGGAAAAGATATACAAAATATTACGGATATGTTTGAAGAAGAGGTGTATAAGCCCTACCCTATCAAGGTAAAACTCAAAGACTCTTTGTTTGATCCTGATAAGGCGCAGTACAGATATAAAAATGTAACACAGCACACAAAAAAGGTTATCTACCAAAAACTTTTTTACTTCTCACCCTATAAAGTATTCAATGCCGATCAAACCATCAGCTATATCCGAAAAGGAACAGCAAATATTTATATAGACAATATCCAAGGTGCTCAAGAATATCTAAAAAAAAGCTCCTCCTCCTCTAGCGTAAATCAAGGCATCGCAAAGAGTATCAAAAAAGCCCTTGCCTTTAAAATAAGAGAAGCCAACCAAGAGCTTCAAAATCTGGTAAAGATCCAACCAAAACACTCGATACTGCATTACGACCTTGCACTCACCTATGCACAACTAGGTGATATGCTCAATGCACACAAACACTTCTTGCGCTCATACCATCTTGATGCAAAGAACTACCTCTCCGGTATTTTTGCACTAATGAGTGGAGAGCTTATCAACAAAAACAGTATCAAGCTCAGATCTATAATTAAAGAGTCTGTTTTAGATGAAGAGGAAAGCCAAGAGAAAGAGTTTTATAAAACGCTTCTTTTTATGAGCGAGGGGAACTACCTTTCTGCTGTGGAATGGCTTGATCATAACTATAAACAAAGACCCATCTATCTTGCAATGGAGATCTTAATAGCACTCCAGTTAAACAAGCAGGATACAGCTAAAAAAGCGGCTAAAAAGCTGACCCTCTTGCAAGCCAATGATATACTGCCACATCTTATGTATATTGATGCCTATTTTAATGATCTCAAGACAAAAGAGTATGCTAAAAAAGTACAAAACTATCTCAAAAAACAGCACTTTCATTTTCAGGATCTTTACTATGGAGCTTACATCACACGCTACCTCTATATACAACAAAACCTTATAACAGGAAAACTTTACTTCTTAAAAAAACAATTAACTGATGTGCTGCAAACAACGAAAGAGAATCCCGAAGAGCTTACCTCCGCACTTGCACTTACCTGCTTGTATGGCAAAGATTTTGAAGAATCCTACACACTGTTTAACCAGCTTATAGATGATTTGAAGGTGCGTGACGCCTATACTCTCTTTTTGGGTGCTGTAGCTTCCACAGCCGCACAACATCATGCCAATGCCATAGCGCTCTTGGAACTCTCAAAAATGAAAGACACAAATTTTGTAGAGAGTCGTTACGCTCTTGGTCTGCTCTACTTAGAGGACAAAAACAACCAAGGAGCCGCGATACAACTCAAAAGAGTGGGAGACAACGGATTTAACTCTGAATTTTTTGACTTTGAGATCAACACAGATCTACTGCTGTTTCAAAAGCAACACAACGAAAAGTAATTATCTCTTTTGTAAATATCTTGAGAGTAGAAGAGTCGCTCTTAAAGGTCCATAAAGAATATATGCTATAAACAGTAGAAAAAAACCTTCAACAGGAAACACAAAGATTATAAGTAATATAAACAAGATAAAGACAAACAGCCTCATGGCATGTTTTGGTCTGTAGTCTATCTTTTTAAAGCTCGGATAGCGTATATTGCTCACCATCAGCAATGAAACCATAATAGAAAATATCAAGATCACTGCACCAAAGTTCTCCTCAAAACCGTACTTCTCAAACAATAAAACCATCAAAGAGATAAACACAGCCGCAGTCGGAATGGGTACACCTATAAAGACAGAAGGTTCTGTTTGTGCCGTCATAACATTGAACCTTGCTAATCGAATCGCTCCAAAGATCACAAAAAGTGCGGCTACAACTATCCCGAGTCTGCCAAATTCATACCCTACAAAAAGGTAGCTCAAAAGTGCAGGTGCTACCCCAAAAGCGACCATATCCGCTAAAGAGTCAAACTCAACACCAAACTTGGAACATGTGTTTGTAAGCCGGGCAACTCTACCATCAAGCCCATCAAATACAAGAGCAAGCATAATAAGCCAGGCAGCTTTTGAGAACTCTCCGTTTACTGCACTTATCATACTAAAAATACCGGAAAATATAGAAGCGGCTGTAAAAAGATTTGGCAAAATATAGATCAGATTTGCCGGTTTTGTTCTCATACTATGAAAAATATCCTATCAAAGTCTCAGAAGCTTTTACTTGTGTCCCTACATTGATATTGAGTCTGAAATTTTGCGGTAGATAAAGAAGGGTCGTAGCATTGAGAGCCGTACCGTAACGACTCCCTTGAGCAAACTTCTGAGTCACAAACATATCGAACTTTATTGGATCAAAGCTCTGTTTTGCTCTGTGTGTGATCTTGATGGTATTTGCGTTGTGATCTTGAAAAACAACCTCTGCATTTTCATTTAAAATGCGGCTGAGTTGATTCTGTTTAGGAAGCCTTGTCCCTCTTGTAACTTTAAAAGAAAGTACCTCTGATGTCAAAGGAACTCTTAATATAGCTACATCCCTGTAAGAGCCTTCGATCTCTACTTTATACGCATATTGGCTCTCATGCAACTCCTCTATGGCAACAACAACACCGTCAACCGGGCTAACAACACTTCCTTTTTCAAAGACGGGTAGTACTCTTTCTGGGTTTCTAAATACAAAAGCAAAAGCGAGTAACGCCGCAAATGCCAAAAGCTCTAAAAGATCCAGATCAAAGATGGCAAAAAGTATAAATGCCACAAAAGCATATCCTAGATAGCTCCAGCCCTCTTTTGCTATAGGAAAAAGGTTATTTCTCATCACTTTGCTCACTATTGTGTTTTGCTTGCTCATCTTTTGCCATTTTAGCATCTTGTTTGAGTTCCTCTTCTATATCATCAACAACTTCTGAAACTTTAGACTCCATTCCATTAGCTTCTTCAAATCTAATGATGATCTCCCTTACCTCTTCGCCGGTGATATTTTCTTTTTTGTATAAAAGGGCAACCATATCTTCTATAGCGCCTCTATACTCTTCAAGACGTGCTACAACTGCATTATAGCGCTCCTCCAAAGAGGCTTTTATAAATGCATCCATATCCTCAGCCATTTTATCACTGTACTCACGTGTAGCTTGAGCACCACCACCAAGGAATGACTGTCTGCTTTTTTCTAAAACCATCAGGCCTGCCACATCACTCATACCATAAGTTTGTACCATAGATTTAATGATATCTGTCGCACGTTCCAGATCATTTCCTGCACCGGTAGAGATTTCACCGATAAAAACCTTTTCAGCAGCACGTCCGCCAAGGAGTACATCTACTTCCGCCCAAAGCTCATGTTGTTGCATCATAAACTTATCTTCTTCGGGTTTGTTCAGTGTATATCCAAGAGCCGCTAGTCCACGAGGAACAATAGAGACTTTTGAAACTTTTTTCGCACCTTCGGTCGTCTCGGCAAGTAACGCATGGCCACTCTCATGATACGCAACGATGCGTTTCTCTTTAGGATTAATCCTGCGAGATTTTTTAGCAAGTCCGGCAATAGCACGTTCAACCGATTCAAACAGATCTTTTTGCTTCACTGTTTTTTGGCTTTTACGACCCGCAAGAAGTGCTGCTTCATTCACAACGTTTGCCAGATCGGCTCCCGCAAGCCCTGCTGTAAGACGAGCGATCTCTTCGATCTCTACATCTTTGTCCATTTTAACATTCTTCATATGCACTTTCAGTATTTTGATACGACCTTCAAAATCGGGTTTGTCCACAAGAACTTGTCTGTCGAAACGTCCCGGTCTCATAAGTGCCTGATCTAAAATCTCCGGTCTGTTTGTTGCAGCTAAAATAATAACCGGTGTGTCAGTACCAAAACCGTCCATCTCTGCCAGTAATTGGTTGAGCGTTTGTTCACGCTCATCATTACCACCCATCATGCCGTTTGCAGCACGACTTTTACCGATAGCATCGATCTCATCGATAAAGATAATACTTGGAGCATCTTTTTTAGCCTGTTCAAACAGATCTCTTACACGAGCAGCACCCACACCGACAAACATCTCTATGAAGCTTGAACCTGATACTGAGAAAAAAGGAACATCAGCTTCCCCTGCAACTGCTTTGGCAAGAAGTGTTTTACCGGTACCGGGACTACCGACCAAAAGCACACCCTTAGGTATTTTAGCTCCAATCTCTACATAGCGACCCGGATATTTTAAGAAGTCAACTATCTCCTGAACTTCCTCTTTTGCCTCTTCAACACCTGCAACGTCATCAAACTTTGTTTTAGGTTTTTCTGAGTTGATCATCTTTTTGGAGTTCCCCATACCAAGAATACCACCACCCATGTTTTTTTGCATACGTCCGGCAAAAAACATCCAGATAGCTATGATAATCAAGAAAGGAAACAGCCACCCAAACATCTCCGTAAACCAGTTTGTTTCACTAAAACCTGTGTAGTCAATCCCTTGTTTATCGAGTTCTTTAATGAGTTCCGTATCACCTTTTATGATTCTTGTCGTATAAAGTTTTGAACCGTCACTTGAGAGTGCTTTTATATAGGTTTGACCTATATCTACTTTGGAAATACTTTTTGATTTTATAAGACTCTTTAGTTCTGAGTAACTTACCTGCTGTGTTCTTTTAGCAGCCGTAGCTCCACTGCTTTGCAGTCCGGCTCCATCACCCACGAGTGCTTTGAACACCAAAATGATCACTACAGAAAAAATCGCAAATGTTACCAGTGGATTTTTATTAAAGAAGTTATTATTGTCATTATTATTTGATTCATTTTTTGACATACTGTTTGTTTTTCCTACTTTCTTTTTAAAATTAATGTTACCCATTCATCTTGGGCAATTCTTTGAATTATTTCACAATCTTTGTAAAAGTTCAAAACTTTTTCTTCATATTTGTCTAAAATACCCGAGAGGATTAAAATACCATCATCTTCCAATGCTCTCATGAGATCATTGGCAATAAAGGTCAATACATCGGCTACAATATTTGCAACAACCACATTATACTTTTTGTTTGTAACAGAACATGAACCTTCCCAGATATCACGGAACTCTACACCATTCATCCGGGCATTTTCTTTTGCGTTATCTACCGAAACTTTATCGGTATCACAGGCATCAACGACCCCACCGAGCTTTAAAGCACCAATAGCGAGGATACCGCTTCCACAGCCCACATCTAAAAGAGTGTCTCCCTTTTTTACATACTTTGAGATAGCTTTGAGTGATGAGGATGTTGTTGGATGATGCCCCGTTCCAAAAGCAAGTGCAGGGTTAATAGCGATACTGATAAGATCTTCTCTGGGTTCATCCCACAGCGGATGTATGTAAAATTTTTCAATAACTAGAGGCTCAATGCTCTCTTGATACACCTTCACCCAATCGCTGTTTTTCAGTTTTTTCTGAACACATTCAAGCTCTATCACTTCACCAAGAGCCTTTTGTAATGCTTCATTAAACTGCTCCAACCCCCACACAATAGTGTCAAGCTCATCTTCACTTCTTATAATAAACCCATCATCAGATTCTTCAAATCCGATGGGCAAAGTATCACTTAAAAAGTCAGCATACAACTCATGATGAGATGAAACTTTAACAACTAACTCAAAATAGTGTTCTTGCATTAACCGGAAACGCCCATTACAGCACCAAGTTTCTCTTTAAGAACCTGAGGAGTAAATGGTTTGACAATATAGTTGTTCACACCCGCTTTGAGTGCAGTGATAACCTCTGCTTTTCCACCTTCTGTCGTAACCATAATAATTGGAAGATCTTTAAAACGCTCATCCCCACGAACTTTTTTTACAAGCTCAAGACCATTCATCTCAGGCATATTCCAGTCAGTAATCAACATCTCAACATCAGGGTTGGCATCTATCACATTCCACCCCTCAACACCGTCAGCCCCTTCTAAAACATCCTTGTAACCAAGACGAGCCAAAGTATTTTTAATAATACGACGCATTGTAGAGCTATCATCAACAACAAGTAATTTCAATTGAAATCCTTTTAAAAAATATATTTTGCAAAATTTATGACTAATAGTATCAAAATTTTGTTTTTTTTACTATTAATCTATTATTTTAAACATTTTGGCTAAGTCAAGCGTCCCTTCGTAGTACGCTTTGCCAATGATAACGCCATCAACCTCATGCGTAGCTATGAGCGCTTCAATATCACTCTCATCTTTCACACCACCACTGGCGATGGTTGCTACTCCACTGGCTCTTGCAATATCTAAAGTAAACGCAACATTCACACCACTGAGGGTTCCGTCTTTGCCGACATCTGTACAGATAATAGCTTCCACACCGGCATTTGCGAACTCACGGGCAAGCTCTGTTGCCTTCATAGAGCTCACTTCACCCCAACCCTCAACCGCTACATAGCCATCTATAGCATCTATGCCTACTGCTATGGGATATTTTGCTGCCATATCTTTTACAAACTGAGGATCTTTTACAGCAATGGAGCCGAGTATGATCCTGTCTATGCCAATCTCTAGCATTTTTTGTATCGTTTGCTCATCACGAATCCCACCGCCGAGTTCAAGCTTGACATTACAGTTGTTTCTGATTTTTATGATCTGCTCGAGATTCTTTGGCTCTCCCGCAAAAGCACCGTTGAGATCAACAAGATGTACCCACTCTGCACCCATCTCTTCAAATTTCTTCACTAATTCATAAGGTTCATTTGAATAAATTTTAGCACTCTCCATAAGCCCCTTTGTAAGGCGTACCGCTTTTCCGTCTTTTAAATCAATTGCCGGGTATAAAGTCATTTTTTTTCCTATAAATCAATAAAATTTTCTAAAATCTGAAGCCCGTTTTTATGGCTTTTTTCAGGGTGAGGCTGGATCCCCATAATATTTTCATGTGCAACCGCAGAGGTAAAGCGGTAGCCATATTCTGTCTGACCGATTATGTCATCTTCATTGGCACAATGTACATGATATGTATGTACAAAATAGAGATAATGATTTTCATCGAGCCCTTTAAAAAGTGGGTGCTCTTTTGTAAACATCCTATTCCATCCCATATGAGGAACTTTAAGGTTTTCTCGAAATTTCGTTGTATCAAAGGCTTTTACATCGCCCTTTATAAGTCCAAGACCTTCATGTTCTCCAAACTCTTCACTACTTTGAAAAAGAAGCTGCATCCCAAGACAGATACCCAAAACAGGCTTCCCTGAAGCGGCAAACTCTTTTATGGAGTCAATCATATCTCTTTGACGAAGATGCTCCATAGCATCACCAAAGGCACCGACTCCGGGCAAAACTATTTTGTCATATGCAGCAAACTTCTGAGGGTCATTCTCAACTACTGTATCTTTACCAAGCTTGGCAAATGCGTTTTGTACACTTGCCAAATTTCCCATGTTATAATCTATTATAGCAATCAATCTTCAATCTTTAATTTTGTAAATTTTATATATACGGCCAAACTTACCAGAAGCAGCGAAACCCCTCCGATAATATACATAGCGTACATCAGTTTATCCGGATCAGTTATGGCAAACTTGAAAACAAGCATCAACGCTTCTATGGAAAGAGCGATGATGATAGAACCTAAAAAACGCACCATGGTCTTATGTGGTCCCGATATGTTATGCTCTTTATTTCGCCCCAGTATCTCCTCTTCTATAAGCGTTTTGGAAAGGTCAAATATCGCCAGTGCGAGTGTCAGTAAAATGGTTGCTTCAAACACATCTTTGATCTGAAAATGCATCGGAGTGATCTCGTATGTTATAAAACTTTGTATCCCTTTGAAAAACAGAAGTATAGCCACTGCCATCAAAGCTAAGGCAAAAGCACCGTAAGTATACTTAAAAACTTTTCCGAAAAAAGTATCCATGGTGTTCAGGTGAGCAATTTTGATCACCTCAGCAAGCGGCATATCTAAACATGCCACATATTTCAATGTTCCATTTTCATCATAAATAGGCTGAGAAGCTGTAACCGTCAGGTCACCCGTGATCAAAGAGGGGTAAGGATCGGTAATAGTACATCGACCCTCCCTTACGGCTCTATAGTAATATGCTCTGTCAGCCCTGATCTTTCCGGCATCATCATCGATTTGCTTTCCGGGAGTAAAGGTGGGAGAGATTTGCACACCACGATGATCTAAAAGATACACCCCTTCACATTTTTCAAGATCCGCCTTTATCTTCAAAAGGCGCGGCATAATCATCTCTTCTGAAAGAGAAGGCAGTCTATTTGGTATGTTTTTAGAAAATAAAAAACAAAAATATGCTCTTGCTTTTGTACGACTCTCTGCAAACTGTTGAATATCTAAAGTAACCATATATAAAACCAACTTTTGTAAAATTACCGTGATTATACCAAAGGCTTGCTAATAACATCTTTATCTGCACTTTGATATAATAGCGCTAATGAAGAATGATATACAAAAAATAGCGATCGTCAGACTCTCCGCTCTTGGTGACATTGTCAATACTGCGGTTGTGCTTCAGTTTATACACGAGCATTACCCAAATGCCTCTATAGAGTGGATTACCGAAGATGTTTTCGCACCTCTTTTGGAGGATCATCCCCTTATAGACAAAGTACATCGTCTCAAGCTCAAACAACTCAAAAAAGAAAAAAGCCTTTCGCTTCTTAAAACAACGGTTTCTTATCTAAAATCTTTAGGTGAATTTGATATCATCATCGATCTACAGGGACTGCTAAAATCTGCTATTGTTGCGCGTCTTATAGGTAAAAACACCCATGGCTTTGACAAAAATTCTTCAAGAGAGCCTCTTAGTTCTTTTTTTTACAAAAGCACATCCCATATCTCTTACAGTGAAAACATTGTAAAGAGAAATACTTACCTTGTGGCTGATGCACTCGACTTTAGCATAAACGATGCCATGCTTCTTAAAAAACAAGCTATTTTCAATGTAGAGAAGCTTCATCTTTGCCATAACAAAAAGAACATAGCCATTGTTATCGGTGCTTCATGGGAATCTAAAAAGTACCCCAAAGAAAAGGTGGCTCAACTGTGCAATGAACTTGGTGAGTACTGTCACATCATATGGGGCAGTGAGCAAGAGGAGAAAGAGGCTCTTTGGATCTGTGAACATTCAAGTTATGCCACTTTGGCGCCAAAGCTCTCCCTCAAGGAGTTGGTCGCATTTATCTCGAGTATGGATCTTGTGATAGGAAATGATACAGGTCCTACCCATATGGCATGGGCACAGAACATCCCTTCGCTGACACTGTTTGGGCCGACAACTTCCAGAATGGTCTATGAAACGCCAAAAAACTTTGCATTGCAGTCATCTTCAGCAGTCGATATTTTCAAGATCAACAAGAATGACTTTTCCATAAAGGAGATAGATGTGCAAGATATAGTTCAAAAAGCGAGGGAGCTTTTACTATGATAGGCTATAAACTGTTCTTGCTTCTTGAGAAGTTTTTAATGTTGCTTCCAGGCTCTTGGAGAAAATCCTTTTTCACTTCACTTGGAACCCTTGGTTATCTTTTCTCCTCACGCTATCGTAACGTGGTCTATCAAAACCTTGATTATGCATTTGACGGTACAATGAGTGAAGAAGAAAAAAGAAGCATTGCAAAGTACAACTTTAAGAATCTTGCACTCAATATGATGCACCTTATGGAGCTTAGACATATGAGCAAGGAGGAGCTCGGCAAAAAAATAACCATACACAACATAGAAGCTGTTGAAAAAGTACATGCAGAGGGTCGTGCCGTCATTTATGTTACTGCACATTATGCCTCCTGGGAACTAGGTGGTGCAGCTATCGGTGCTTTTATAGAGCCTTTGGCAGCTGTTTACAAAAAACTCAAAAATCAAACATTCCAACCATGGGTTCTAGAAGCCAGAGATGCTTTTGGAAACAGATCTATAGAAAAAACAAATGTTGTGAAACATCTGATCCGTTTTATTAAAAAAAAGTTCGCCATAGGTTTGCTCATCGATACAAATATCAAAAAAAGAGACG
The DNA here is from genome assembly GCA_026996295.1 of Sulfurimonas sp. Classification (GTDB taxonomy): domain Bacteria; phylum Campylobacterota; class Campylobacteria; order Campylobacterales; family Sulfurimonadaceae; genus Sulfurimonas. Next base: position 50,280 of record JALWLL010000064.1, on the reverse strand, counting down.
GTATCGAGGTGGAGTTTTTAGGAAAACCCATCACCCAAACACCAACGGCCGCATACCTTGCAAGAAAGTATGATGTTGCTATCATCCCCGTGGCAACAAGAACCGATGATGATGAGCACTACACACTTATGCTTTTTGATGAACTTGTTGTTGAAAAAACAGATGATGAAAAAGCAGATATTCAAAAGGCAGCACAACTTCAGGCTGACTGGCTAAGTGAGCTTATAAGAGAGGAGCCGAAATTTTGGTTTTGGCTCCATCGTAGATGGAAAAATGATAAACCTGAGATCTACCATTAAACACCAAAGTATTTAACTTTGATACTCTTTGGTTCTTGCCTCAAAGAGCTTTAAAATAGTTAGAAAAAAGGCTGTAATGGCTGGTCCCAGTATCATACCCCAAAATCCAAACGTCGCCAACCCTGCAATGATCGCAAAAAAGATAACAAGCTCGTTCATACGTGCATCATCCTCTTTGAGCAGTCTCATGTTGATCTCTTTGATAATGAGCGGTTTAACGAAAGTATCCGCTATCACAGAGATCACAACTATGGAGTAGATTGCAATAAAAATAGCATAGCTACTATCACCGATGGAAAACTCATAGATCATAAACGGCAGCCACATTAAAATCCCCCCTACTACAGGGATTAAAGAAGCAAAACCATACATGATACCAAACAAAAGACCATTATAACCCATAAAAGAGACCGCTATACCAAAGAGAATTCCCTGAAACATCGCATTGACAATAATAGAGTAAAAAACAACGCTCATAACTGATGAGAGTTCCCGTATGAGCATACTTGTTTCATCTACGGAGATCTGGATGATACGCTTTAAAAAATTTACAACATATATACCGTTATATTGGGCAAAAAAGTAGAAGATAATAATCAAAAAAGCATTTTTTAAAAAGCCAGCACTGAAAGCTCCAAGCTTTCCTGCCAAAGCTATGGCATTGGCTGTGAGTGAGTTGATGTTAACATCTTTCATTGCATCGAGCGCATAAGGTTTTAAAAAGAGTAAAAGTTCCGGAGGATTCGCAGCAAGATCTCGTAAAAAGCTCTCCATATCTTTCATCGCCTGAGGATCAAAAGAGTTTAGTTTCATAGTTATCGTTGCCAAAAAATATCCAAGCGGTGCAAAAAACAAAACAGCAAGTATAAAACTCGAGCTTAGAGCTGCAAGAAGCCTTGAATGCAGTAGTTTTTCAAAAAAACGCTGTATATTAGCGGTTGAAACCGCTAAAAGTGCAGCAATGGTAATAGCCAAGATAAAAGGAGCATAGAGTAAATACATCCAATAAAGCGATGTTGCAAAGAGTATGGCTACAAAATATTGCGGTTTCATTACAGAAGTGTTCCTTTTTCCAATGGCATCGAAAGGTTCAGTACATCGTATGTCATACGTGTTGCTCTTCTGCCTTTTGCCGTTCTCTCCAGGTAGCCGTTTGCTATGAGATAGGGTTCAAGCACATCTTCAACTGTTCCCTCATCTTCACTCAAAGCCGCTGCAATAGTGCTCAACCCCATAGCCCTACCGTTTGCTGATGCCAAAAGGTGCAACAGGCGTAGATCCATCTCATCAAAACCGTGGGAGTTTATGCCAAGTTCATCAAGAGCATACTTGGTTCTTTCATGGTGTATATGGTCTTCATTGGCAACCTCTGCAAAGTCTCTGACACGACGGAGTAAACGAAGTGCGATACGGGGTGTTCCTCTGCTTCGTTTTGCAATCTCAATCGCCGCTTCATGAACGATCTCACGCTCAAGTTTTTTTGCCGCTTGAGCAATGATACGCGCCAGCTCTTCAGAAGTATAAAACTGCATCCTAAAACTCATTCCAAATCTGTCACGCAAAGGGTTTGACAACATTCCTGCCCGTGTTGTCGCTCCTATAAGCGTAAAACGGGGCAGGTCAATTTTTACAGTTTGAGCAGCAGGACCACTTCCAATGATAATATCTATGCGAAAATCTTCCATAGAGGAGTAAAGTATCTCTTCAACTGCAGGGGAAAGACGGTGAATCTCATCTATGAAAAGGATATCGCCCTCTTCAAGGTTTGTGAGTATCGCTGCAAGATCTCCACTTTTTTCTATCATCGGAGCAGCCGTCACTTTGATATTTGTATGCATCTCATTGGCAATAATCAGAGCAAGTGTTGTTTTTCCAAGTCCCGGAGGTCCAAAAAAAAGAACATGATCAAGAGCTTCCTCTCTTTTCTTACTCGCTTCTATAAACACTCCAAGATTTTTCTTGATCTGCTCTTGACCAATGTACTCGCTCCAAGCATCAGGACGTAGTGAAAGTTCACTGCTTTCATCTTCCATACTGAAAGTTTCTATATCAACCACTCTCTCCATTAGTATGTATGTTCCTCTTTTGGAAACTCTTTGCCAACAACCTCATCGGCGTAACTTTGAGCAGCTTCTTTTACAAGCTTGGCTCCATCGAGATATTTTTTAACAAACTTTGGGGTAAAAGCTTCATAAAACCCTAACATATCTGAAAAAACAAGCACCTGACCATCAACATCTGCTCCGGCACCTATACCGATCACCGGAATCTCTACACTTTTTGTGATTTCAGCGGCAATATCCGCTTTGACACCCTCTACAACCATACAAAATGCACCCGCACTCTCAATAGAGCGGGCATCTTTGATAAGTTGCACCGTCTCCGCTTCATTTTTACCTTTGACTTTATAGCCACCCTCACTTCTATAAGCCTGTGGCAGTAAGCCTATATGACCACATACCGCTATGCCGTTTGATGTTAGATGTTGTACGATCTCTGCCTTATCTTCACCACCTTCTATCTTGACACAATCAGCCGGAGTTTCTTGAAAAACTCTTACGGCATTTCTCAAAGCATCCTCTTTGTTGGTATATGTTCCAAAAGGCATATCGCATACTACAAAGCTATTTGGAGCACCGTTACATACGGCATTTGTGTGGTAGATCATCTGATCAAGTGTAATACTCAAAGTGTCGTTTTTACCACCAAAACTCATATTGAGGCTATCACCCACAAGGATCATATCTGCACTCTCTTGTAAAAGCTTGGCAAACAGTGCATCATACGCTGTTATCATCACCAATGGCTTTACGCCCTTGGCCTTTTTTATGGAAGTAATAGTCAATTTTTTATTCATTTTAAAACTCTTTGATTTAATAAAAAGTATTTTAACTAAAATTGCATAATAGTTTGTCAATAATGCTTGTAAAACAGTGACTTCTGTAAGAAAATAGATGTTTCTACTTTATATTACTGTCTCAACTTCACTTCATATAGTTGCAGGTGAGAGTCTGTATTTTATGGTAGTTGAGTGTGTGATTAAACACAAATAAATAGAAATATTGCTATAATCTCCCCCATATTAGGAGAGTTGTTTTATGGGATTAAGAAGTGATTTAGATGCTAACTTCGATTTTGAAATAGTTGATGAATTTCTGGATCACTATTCTATCATGGTCGATAGCATGGAAGTGATGATTTTAGATCTATCGAAGCCAAATATGTATGAAAGGAGCGTCAACGAACTGTTTCGCGTCTTTCACAACATAAAATCTGCTTCGGGTTTTTTACAGATTCAGCCTATGATGAAACTTGCCGCCTTTGTAGAAGATGCGCTTGAGGAGCTTCGAAAGACTAACAAACCTGTCAATGAAGAAACGATCAATTGGCTGCTCAATATCAGTGATATGTTTGCATCGTGGCAAGATGATCTTAGACTTGACAATGAAATCACTCATATAAAATTCTCTTTACTTAAATTACCTGACTTGGAAAAATAATTGAAAAATTTAGTAGCATATATAACTTCCGGATATCCGGAAAAATCTTTTACTGTTGATCTGGCTCTCTCACTCGGTGAGAGTGGTGTAGATACTCTCGAACTTGGTGTTCCTTTTTCAGATCCTGTTGCAGATGGTCCACTTATAGAAAAAGCAAACCATAAGGCACTCGAGCTTGGTTTCAAGTTTCAACACCTTGTAGATATCTCCAAAGAGGTGGCACCAAATGTTGACACCCTGTGGATGGGATATTTCAACAGCTTTTATCAGCAAAATATGGACAAGCTTATCCCTTTTGCACATGAGCTTGGGGTCAATGGTCTTATCATCCCCGATCTTCCACATGAAGAGGCACTTGCATATCAAACGCTTTTTGAGCGTAACAACATGTCAAACATCAGTTTTGTTGCTCCAACAGATAGTGAAAATCGAATCAAAGAAGTTGTCAAAGATGCAAAAAAATTCATCTATATGGTTGCATATACCGGCATCACCGGTTCTGGGGTGAGTGAAGATCTACAACCTTTTTTGGCTTCTATTAAAAAACACTCTCAAACACCTGTATATGTCGGCTTTGGTGTCAATGCAAAAACAGCAAAGAGTAAGGTTTTAGGTGCGGATGGCGTGATCGTTGGAAGTGCTTTTATAGATATACTTCTAAAAGAAGAGCTTTCATATGCTCAAAAAATATCATACTGTAGTGAACTTGCTAAAGTGTTAAAAGAGGAAATAAATACTTAAAAGAGGATGAGCGGAACAATTCCGCTCTAGAAAAATTACAGTGGTGTAACGTTTTCTGCTTGAGGACCTTTTTGACCTTCACCGATTGAGAAAGTTACTTTTTGACCTTCATCTAAAGAAACACGACCATAACCTGGGTTGTTAATTTGACGGAAATGTACGAATACATCTTTTCCACCATTATCTTGTTCTATAAAACCATAACCTTTTTCACTGTTGAACCATTTAACTGTTCCGTTAACTATATCTGCCATTGCAATACCTTTTGTAATAAATACACCCAAAAATTTAGGTGACCGAAAATATAATATAAGAAGTTCTTCTATTGGGGGCGATCGTACTGTTAACGTAGGTTACAATATAAAGCGAACCAAAGATGCAACTCTAAATCATCTTTCATTAGCAGTAGTATATCTGAAATAAAAACGAAATACAAGGGCAAGTTACCAAAGAATGATCTTATCAAGCCTAATGGTGTTAAATTGACACTTGATTTTAGAATTGACGCGTTTAAAAGGTGGGGTATGGAGTTTTCTTAACCAATTTAGTAAATTTGTAAAAGTGCTTGAAAATTCGTTGTTTAGGGAGTTTATGTATGGTGCGCCCAGAGCGATTCGAACGCCCGACCGCTGGTACCGCAAACCAGTGCTCTATCCAGCTGAGCTATGAGCGCACACCGTTCTCGTAATTGAGAGGACGAAATTATACTCATTTTAGCTTATAGTATTCTAAATTTTAGAAGCTTGCTCTAATTTTTTTAAAATTTCTTCTATTTTGTGCTCTTGTTCAAAAAGCTCATGGCTCTTTCTCACATAAGCCTGCAATAAAAGTTTTAGGTCATTGTTTCCTTCGATATTGAAGTCTTTAGACATTTGATGCTCTAAAAAAAGAGCAAAGTCGCCATCTACATCGACATCAAACCTACGACCACCTATGTGTAAGCCTATTTTTTTACTCATATGCTATTGACCTAAAATACTTTCAATTTTATCTACGATCTCTTCTATCTCCATATCTTTAAGAACATTTTGCTCTGTGAGTTTTTCGATCTCCTGATCTTTTACCTCTTTTTCCGCCTTAAGTGTTACAAGCTCGGTTCTTAGCATCTCGTTTTCACCTTTGAGTGCATGGTATTGTTGTAAAATCTGAGAAACTTTGTCGCTTAATTTTTCTAAACTGCTTTGCGTATCCATCAAAAATCCTATTTATTTTTATATGCTCATAATTTTACCACAAAAACGATATATATGTTTTTCATAAGAAAGAAATTGACTAAATGAGGAAAAGCAGACTAAAACTAGTCTACTTCTATGGGTTCTAAATTTTTATACTCTTCATCACTAAAAAGTCTCGATACTGCTATAAAACGCAAACCAAGTGGAATCTCAAGCGAAAAGCTTGAACCCCTTCCCTCTACCACGTCTATAGTTATATGGGTGTTTTTCATATACTCAAACTGATCAGGCGACATATAAAACTCACAGCCGTGAATCTCTCCAAGCTTTACATCCCTGCTTCCAATCATAAAATCACCTACCGCAAAACACATAGGTGCCGAACCGTCACAACACCCGCCACTTTGATGAAAAAACAACTCTCCATGTTCCTCTCTGAGTTGGTCTATTACCTTATTGGCGGCTTCTGTAGAGCTAACTCGCTGAGTTGCCATCTTAAAAGAAACCTAATGCATTTTGATCATAAGATGTAAGTACATTTTTCGTATGACGATAATTATTGAGCATCATCATATGTGTCTCTCTTCCGATACCAGATTTTTTATACCCACCAAATGAGGCATGTGACGGATAAAGATGATAACAGTTCGCCCAAACACGTCCAGCCTGAATACCACGTGTAAATTTTTGCATTTGATGTACATCTCTCGTCCATATGCCTGCACCAAGTCCATATATGGTGTCATTTGCTATCGCCAGTGCTTCATCTTCATCCTTAAATGTCGTTACACTCAAAACAGGTCCAAAAATCTCCTCTTGGAAGATTCTCATTTTGTTATTCCCTTTGAATATAGTTGGTTTTATAAAGCAACCATCAGGATAAAACTCGTTATCGTACTTCTCACCACCTATGAGAAGTTCAGCACCCTCTGCTTTTCCTATCTCTATATAATTGAGTATTTTTTCATACTGATCAGGTGATGCCTGCGCTCCCATCATAGTCGTAGGATCAAGTGGATCACCCATCTTGATCGCTTCTACACGCTCTAAAACCCTTTTCATAAAAGGTTTGTAGATACTCTCTTGTATAAGAGCACGTGAAGGGCATGTACACACCTCACCCTGATTAAACGCAAATAAAACCAATCCCTCAATAGCTTTGTCAAAAAAAGCATCATCTTTGTCCATAATACTTTCCATAAAGATATTTGGTGATTTACCGCCAAGTTCAAGTGTAACAGGGATGATATTCTCAGAAGCATACTGCATAATTAGCTTTCCGGTTGTTGTTTCTCCTGTAAAGCCGATCTTTTTGATATCAGGATGAAGTGCAAGTGGTTTTCCTGCTTCTGGACCAAAACCGTTAATGATGTTAATAACACCTGCCGGTACTATATCTTTGATCACTTCCATCATAAGCATGATAGAAACAGGTGTTTGCTCTGCCGGTTTTAAAACAACACAGTTTCCTGCCGCCATAGCAGGTGCCAACTTCCAAGCTGCCATCAGAAGAGGAAAGTTCCAAGGGATGATCTGTCCTACAACTCCCAGCGGTTCGTGGATCTCTTGAGAAACAGTGTTTGCATCAAGATCACTCACGGTGCCCGACTCAGAACGGATAACACTCGCGAAATATCTAAAATGATCTATTGCCAAAGGAAGATCTGCTGCAAGTGTTTCACGAACAGCTTTTCCATTATCCCATGACTCGGCAACTGCAAGCATCTCAAGGTTTTCTTCCATTTTATCTGCAATCTTATTTAAAATAGCACTTCTCTGTGCAACAGAAGTTTTTCCCCAGGTCTCAAACCCTTTCCATGCAGCATCAACTGCTAGCTGCACATCTTTTTTGTTGGACTGTGCCACTTTACACATCAATTGATTATCTATAGGAGAAAAAGCTTCAAAATATCTTCCATCCACAGGTTCGATCCACTCTCCACCGATAAAGTTTTCGTACTTCTCTTTAAACTCTGGTTTCGTATATGACATTGTTGCATCCTTTTTTAAAATTGTTCTACATCATTGTAATGTTAAAAAGTAGCATTAAAGTAGCATTTCATTATTAGGTAAAGTAATGTTATAATTTTCTTTGATTTGTTACGAAATGTATCAAAAATCAACATTGTATATTAAAAAGTACTTTAAAATGAAAACATACAACTATATACTCACTGAAGACTCCATTACAAACACCATAGATATCTTATATCTTAGTTCTAAAACAGATGTACTTATTCAGGTGTTTTGCGGTGTAGATGGAGAAACACTAAAAAAGATTATGCACGAACTTCACTTACTTCTGCCAAATGCCGTATGTATAGGAACAACTACTGATGGGGAGATACAGGAGCGCTACGTTTCTACGAAAAAAACGGTTGTCTCAATCTCTGTTTTTGAAAAAACATCAATCAAAAGCACCTTTGTTAACACAGGCAACAGTTTTCAAGACGGGGTATTGCTTGCAAACAACCTACTCGAAGACAACACCAAACTCATCATCACCTTCTCAGATGGAACCTCAACAAACGGAGAAGAGTTTTTAAAAGGGATAGAATCCGTAAATAACAAAGTGATGGTTGCAGGCGGCATGGCTGGGGATAACGGAAATTTTGTACAGACATTTATCGCACAAGGCAACAACATCTTGCAAAAAGGGGCTGTCGGCATCTCTTTAAATTCCGATGAACTTACAGTACAGAACAACTACAGTTTCAACTGGTCACCAATAGGCCTCGAACATAAAATAGACAAGGTCGAAGCAAACAGAGTTTACTCCATAGGTGGCACAACACCTATAGACTTTTATGCCAAATATCTTGGCGAAGATGTAGCCAATGCACTCCCGGCAACAGGGATAGAGTTCCCCCTTATCATAGAAAAAAACGGCATGAAAGTTGCACGAGCCGTACTTGCCAAACACCCTGACGGTTCCTTATGCTTTGCCGGTAATTTAAATGTAGGGGACTCTGTAAGACTTGGTTTTGGAAATGCTGAAATGATCATCGACCAGTCTAGCGATTCTTTAAAAAAGTTCCATGAAAGTTCCGTAGAGAGCTTTTTTCTTTACTCATGTATGGCAAGAAGACGTTATATTCCAGAACTGATCAACGTAGAAGTGGAACCTTTTGCCAGTATAGCTCCCACTGCCGGTTTTTTTACCTATGCCGAGTTCTTTCACCATAAAAACAAAAACGAACTTCTCAACCAGACACTCACAGCCATAGCGCTCTCAGAGTCTAAAAAGCACAACATCTTTCACTATAACACAACCATACAACTCTCCCAGGAGTTCAGTGAATATGCCACAACGGTAAAGGCACTAACTCACCTCATACAACAGTCTTCACAAGACCTTGAAGAACAGGCAAAACGACTCGATGAACAAAAACAGTTCTCTCAAAAGCTTTTAGCACAACAAAAGCTTTTTATGCGTCATACTGTTCATGAGACCATCACCCCTCTATCTGTGATCATGAATAATATCGAACTTTATGAGCTTAAACATGGTAAGAACCATCACCTCGCCAACATAGAAGCAGCTATGAAGAATGTGTTCAACATCTATGATGATTTAAGCTACCTTGTGAAAAAAAATCAGCTTGAATATCCAAAACACACCATAGATCTTGTTGACTTCGTACGCAGTAGAATCGCATTTTTTGAGCAGCTTGCCACACAGGCAAACCTGCATTTTGAGTTTTTACCCAAAACTCCAAGTGCAACTTTAGAGTTCAATGAAACAAAATTACAAAGAATTATTGATAACAACCTGACAAATGCGATAAAATACACAAAAGAAAATGCAACTATTCGTGTAAGCATAGAGAAACAAACAGAGGGTTATTTGCTCCAAATACTAAGTGCATCGATCCACATCCAAAACCCTGAAAAGATTTTCGAGGCTTACTACAGAGAAAAATCAAACGCTGAAGGGTTTGGCTTGGGGCTTAGTCTTGTTAAGCAGATTTGTGAAGAACATAATGTTACTATAGAAGTAAGCTCAAATGAAAAAACTACATCCTTTAGTTATTTGTTCAAAGGTGAAAAATGAAAATACTGCTTTTAGAAGATGACGCAATGCTCAACGACGCGATCTCAACATACCTAAAAACAACGGGACATCAAGTTGAAAGTTTTAGAGATGGAACCTCGGCACTCAAGAGGCTTTATCTGCAAAGTTATGACCTTCTCATACTTGATATCAATGTTCCAAATCTTGACGGTTTTACACTCTTAGAAGAGCTCTACTCTACAAAGGTACAGCCACCGGCAATATTTATCAGTGCCCTTATCGATATAGAAGATATCTCAAGAGCATTTGAACTTGGCTGTTATGACTACTTGAAAAAACCATTTCACCTCAAAGAGTTGAGTCTCAGAATAGATAAAATGCTTAAAAGCCATAAAACACCTCAACAACACACTCGATTAAGTGAAGGCTACAGCTTTGATACAAATACTTCCAAGTTGCTTTTTTATAATGAGATCCAAATAATACCGAAAAAACATCTGGAAATTATCTACTTACTTACTGTAAACTGCGGGAATGTAGTGAACTATGATCTCTTTCGAGAGCATGTCTGGAATAGCTATGAAATTGACAACGCTACCATCCGAGCAGAAGTCAACCGCTTAAAAAACACTCTAAAAGAAGATTTTATTGTCAATGTACGATCGATAGGCTACATGATCAACAGACGCTAAAGCGCTAGATATCAAACTTTTTTATCAAATATTTAGACGTACAATATACCTATTTATGCTTATTGCTTAAAATTCTAATCATTAGTTGAGTATTTCTATCACCCACATATTCTATTTCAAAGACTCCTACTGCTTTCATCAATTCACCCATCTTCTTAAATCCGTAGTTAACATGAGAAAAAGAATAATTTTGACGAATATGCTTAGAGACATCTTTGACATCTGCCCATCCCTGTTCATCTGATGTTTGCTCGACAATCCGTTTAAGAAAATTTATAAGTTTAAAATCTTTACGTATATTATAATTATTTCCGACATAATTACGGATAGGACTGTCATCGGTAGAATCGTTAGTTGAATTTTTGCTACTTTCCTCCTCAAAAGCACTCAGTTTCTCGACATAAATAAATTGAGAACAAGCATTTACAAAAGGCATTGGTGTTTTTGATTCTCCATATCCATAGACAGTTATCCCATCTGATAATATTCTAGAAACAATAGGTGTAAAGTCGCTGTCACTGGTGATCAAAACTATAGCTTCAAGTTCTTTCGTAAAAAGAGTATCCATTATGTCAATTATCATAGCTATATCTGTGGCATTTTTACCGCTTGTGTATGCAAACTGCTGAATAGGCTTGATGTTGTATGTATGTAAATTTTTTTCCCACCCTATAAGCTTTGTATCTTTCCAATCTCCATAAGCTCGTCTGATATTTACAGTTCCGTATTGTGATAAATCTTCAAGTATGCTTTTTACATACTTTGCACTTACATTATCACAATCTATAAACATTGCAATATTCTTTTTGTTTTGTTGACTCATAATATTCCTATTGTATTAAAATTATAATGAGTATACTATATATAATTTATATCTATATAATACTCTGAAAATCAAGACAACTTTCTGGGCTGGTAAGTATGTACTAGTACAATCTTTTTTTTCTCATCCATCGTATAGTTCCTGTAACACATAGTAAAATAAGCATAGCTGCTGCAAAATCATTAATCCATACCCACCATGAGCTAAAAAAAGTTCCATCATGTACTCCCAAGAGTAATGTATACAGAGTAATATCTTTCAATACGGGAGTTTTCAGTTGCGTTTGCCTCGTGGAAAAGTACTGTATTGTTGTGTCTTTTTTGACAATATCTCGAAACATATGTGGTGTATTTGACAGTAGCGTGTATGTTTCATCTTTTAAGACTCTGTTTGGTGCTCCCATTCCGCTAATGTAGAGAATATCACCCTTTCTTATCATCTTATATGCAAAGCCTTTGTTATCCAAACTCCAAGTGTCTAAATCTTCACTTTTATAAACTCCATAACGATTGCCTATACGATAGTTCTTTCCGTCATAATCAACTGACCATACATCACTTTTAAGTGTACCATACACAGGTGGAAGGATTGCATGATCAATAGTGACTGATCTCATAAACTTTGCCAAAGCTGATGAATGATCTAGAAATATACCGGTTATAGCGAGAATAACAAGTGGAAAAATAGCAACAATTGCAAAAATATTTGCATGCATTTTAATAAGTTTTCTAACAAATCTTGGATGTTTTTTTTGTTTTATTAAAAACCAAATGATATAACCACTTAAGGCTAAAAAAGTTAGTACAATAGCACCATAGTCATTAATCAGAAGCGATATATCTCCATCAAATAAACCTCGCCCATAGTGCAAGTCTCTTACAAAACGAGAAAGTTTGATATCCTCTTGCAACAACTCTTTTGTTATCTCAACTATCGTTGTTTTTAAAATATTGCGTGTTTGCTTATCTATTATTACAAGTATCTCTTTCTCTATAACCGCAACAATTTTGTACTTTGACACACTTAACGATGTAATATATTCGCCATTTAAGGCTATTTGTTGAAGGAGTGAATTTTTGTAGCTATAAACTCCATTGGAAGTTGCAAGATAAAGCTCGTTTTCATAAGGCACTATTGCTAAAATTTGAAGTTTTGATACATTTGAAAATTTTTCTCCCTTGTTGAAACTTTCAAATAAACCACGATGGGAACCTACAATGATATGATTGGCATTATTTTCATCCTGATAATAACTCGTAAAAAGTCTTTGTTCAGATTTGAGTAGCTGAGGTGCTACACCACTAAAAGTAGTAGTGTAGAGAAAACTCCATTTATCATGATCAAGGAAAAAGCCGCTGATAGAAAGTAAAAGAAGAATTATTCCGGCACTTATTCCTGAGATTTTATGGAGTTTATGCACTTTTACCATTTATACTCCACTCCAGCATAAAAACTTCTTGGATCAGCTGGAGTATAGTCTTCCTTACCATAAGCATAGCGCGCACTAACAGCGTATCTTTTATCAGTAATATTCGTCACTTTTGCAAATATTCGCAATTTTTTAGAATAGTTATAATCTGCTTTGAGGTTACCTATACTGTAACCTTCATATCTATCTACCGTATGATCATCATCCATCCAGTACGAACCAACATATTGCCACTCTGCCATCACTTTTAAACCTTTTAAATACTCTGGCATATAAAAAAGTCGTGCATTTGCCAGATGGTTTGGAGCACCCGCAATTTCGTTATTACCTAAAGTTGGATCATTATCATAGGTATGTTTGGAGTATGAATAACTTAAACTGCTTTCCCATTCTTTGGTGATTTCAGATTTTAGTGATGCTTCTAAACCTTTATGAATACTTGCACCGCCATTTCTATATCCGCCGGTAGTTGAATCCCTTACAATCGTATCGTTTATGGTCATATAATATGCAGCCAATTCAAGAAAAGATTTTTTTGAAAAGTTCTTTTTCAAACCAATTTCATAAGTATTTGACTTTTCAGCTGTCAAATCAATATTTTCATAACCTACTTTTACTGAGTAAAGTCTTGTAGCTTGCGGAATTCTAAAACCATTTGCATAACGTGCATATATATTTAAATCTTTCGTTGGCATATATGAAAGTGCCAGCTTCGGGCTAAGATGGTTATATGAGTCTGTTCTATCCTCTGGACGATAATAGGTGTTTGAACTGTCTGTTGAGTTTGGTGCTAGATTATTTTTATAATCATAGCTATTATAGTCATATCTAAGACCCGGACTTAACTTCATCTTATTTGTAACCATATAATCTACATGAACATAAGGAGCAATTGCAAAATAGTTTACATCGTAATCATACAAAGCACCTGCTGTATAAGTTTTTGCACTCCATCCTGTTGTAGTTACATCAAAATCTTGATTGTACTTGAGTGAAGATTTTGTATACTCAGTATCAAAACCAAAAACAACTTTTCCCCAATTTTGCTCATACGTATTTCTTTGTAAAAATCCGAGTGTGTAGAGTTCATTATCATTACTAGGAAGATTTGCTTCCCATGTTGCTACATACCTGTTTCTGTTGTAACGAATGTATGGAATCATAGTTATCTCTAAATCGTTGAAAGTATAGTTATTAAACTCCGTACTGATCTTAGCATAGTCAAACTTTCTTTTAACATCTGTCTTCTCAAGCGCAGTAAAGTAGTTCTCATCATCACTAGCAGCAGTGGAACCATTTTCAATATTTGTATAGTCATTAAAACTATCTGCTTGTTCTGCTTCTGTTTTTGAGAAGTTAAAAAGAATTTTGACATCATTATCATCATTTATCGTATGATCATAGCGAATATTTACTTCGGCTCTATCTGTTTTTGTATGGTCTCGCCATCCATCACTATGCATATAGGTAGCATTTGCACGGTAAGCATTGTTTTCATCTATAGTGTCACTCATCTCAACACCAGCCGTTCTATAACCGTAACTTCCCGCCATACCTTTTAGAGATATCTCTTTTTCTTTTGAGGGTGCTTTTGCAGACTGAACATTTACAACTGCGGCAACAGCATCAGAACCATACAATGCTGTTCCTGCACCTTTGAGTACTTCTACTGAAGAGGAAGATTGAAATGTTGTATAGGCTAAGCCGTTGTGGTTAAAAAATCCGCTTGACTGTACAGGAATGCCATCTTGCATAAAGAGATAGTAAGGACCGGTACCTATTGGCATACGAATAGATGTCATATGACCTATAACTGAACCTGTTTGTTCAATTCGCACCCCACTTAACGAGTTAAGCAGATCTTTTTGAAAAATTACCTGATCTAGCTCAATCTCTTTTTCATCCTTTGTTGCAACGCTTAGTGGTTGCTCTATGCTACTTTCATCAACTCCGGTTGCCGTCACACTTACAGGTGCCAGTTCTACGACACTATCCGCCAACAACGGCAAAGCTATCATCGAAAGACTTAGTAAACTTTTTTTCATTTTATTTTCCATTTCTTAAATATCTCATCTAATCATAGAAAAAAAGTGTTACATTAGCGTTAAGAGATATTTTACTCAAAAAATAATATTCAACGCTTCCATTCACACTAAATCGCTATAATTCCACCAATGAAAAAGAAACCAGAATTTAAAGTAGTATCTCCATATGAACCGGCTGGTGATCAGCCTAAGGCTATAGAATTACTTAGTAAAAGTATACTTGATGGGAATCGTTATCAGACCCTTGAAGGTGTGACGGGTAGTGGTAAAACACACACTATGGCACGGGTTATAGAGAATGTGAAGATGCCTACTATCATCATGACGCACAACAAAACACTAGCAGCTCAGCTTTACTCAGAGTTTCGCCAGTTTTTTCCCCATAATCATGTAGAGTATTTTGTTTCGTATTATGATTATTATCAGCCCGAAGCGTACATTCCCCGTCAAGATCTTTTTATAGAAAAAGACTCCGCTATCAACGATGAACTTGAGCGCATGAGACTCTCCTCAACTGCAAACCTCCTCTCTTATGATGATGTAATCGTCATAGCTTCTGTGTCTGCAAACTACGGTCTTGGTGATCCTGAAGAGTATGAGAATATGGTACAGTCTATTGCCATCGGTGATGAGATAACACAAAAAAAACTGCTGCTTCGCTTAGTAGAGATGGGCTACAGCCGAAATGATACCTATTTTGACTCCGGGCATATCCGAGTCAACGGGGAAAGCCTTGACATATACCCACCATACTTCGAGCAAGAGGCTATTCGCATAGAGTTTTTTGGGGATGAAATTGAGGCCATCTATACTTTTGATATCATAGACAACAAACGCCTTGAGGATCATAAAAACTTTACCATCTATGCCACTTCTCAGTTTAGTGTACGTCAGGAAAAGATGGCAGTTGCTATCAAACGCATAGAAGAAGAGCTCGATGAACGGCTTGCATACTTCCAAAAAGAGGGCAAACTCGTAGAGTACCAACGCCTCAAGCAACGTGTTGAATTCGACCTTGAAATGCTTCAAACAACAGGTATGTGCAAGGGTGTTGAGAACTACTCAAGACTTTTGACAAACAAAAAGCCCGGAGAAGCACCATATACATTGCTCGATTATTTTGAACTGCATCACAAAGAGTATCTTGTGATTGTCGATGAATCACACGTTTCTCTGCCTCAGTACCGTGGTATGTACGCAGGGGACAGAGCAAGAAAAGAGGTGTTGGTTGATTATGGTTTTCGACTTCCCTCAGCACTTGACAACCGTCCTCTTATGCTTGATGAATACATACACAAAGCACCCCATTATCTTTTCGTCTCAGCCACTCCAGCAGAGTATGAGCTTGATCTCTCTAGCACAAAAGCACAACAGATCATACGTCCAACGGGACTTCTTGACCCTGTACTTGAGATAAAACCATCAGATAACCAAGTGGAAGATATTCACGATGAGATCAAAAAAATTACCCAAAAAGATGAGAGAGTGCTTATTACGGTTCTTACCAAAAAGATGGCAGAAGCCTTGAGTAAATACCTTGCTGATCTTGGTATAAAAGTGCAGTATATGCACTCAGATATCGATACCATTGAGAGAAACCAGATCATCCGATCGTTACGTCTTGGTGAATTTGATGTACTCATAGGGATCAACCTTTTACGTGAAGGACTTGACCTTCCAGAAGTCAGTTTGGTTGCCATTTTGGATGCAGATAAGGAGGGCTTCTTAAGAAGTGAAACCGCACTTATTCAGACCATTGGTCGTGGAGCCAGAAATGAGAATGGTCGCGTTATTTTATATGCGAACAAAATAACAAAATCTATGCAAAAAGCGATAGACACAACAAACTCAAGACGTGCCATACAAGAAGCTTACAACAAAAAGCACGGGATAACTCCAAAGAGCACAAAACGCAAACTCGATGAAAATCTAAAAGTCGAAGATCATGGTCACATTTACCAAAAGCATAAAAAAATGGATAAAATGCCGGCATCAGAAAAAAAAGCGATCGTTAAAGAGCTGTCATTAAAAATGAAAGAAGCAGCACGAGAGCTTAACTTTGAAGAAGCCGCTCGTCTTCGTGATGAGATTGCAAAAATAAAACAACTTTAGGAAAATTATGGAAGATACTTTTAGTAATTTAGCGACCTATGGATACATTGGTCTTTTTCTTTATTCACTTGGCGGTGGTTTTGTAGCACTTATCGGTGCCGGTGTCTTGTCATTTATGGGCAAGATGGATCTCTCTTTAGTCATACTCATAGCCTTTGTTGCCAATGCACTCGGTGATATCATGCTTTTTTACATGGCGCGATACCAAAAGGGGATGATGATGGAGGGTTTGAGAAAACACAGACGTAAACTTGCCCTCTCTCATGTACTTATGAAGAAGTACGGATCATGGATCATCTTCTTTCAAAAATTTGTTTATGGCATCAAAACACTGATACCTATTGCCATTGGGCTAACAAAATATGATTTTAAAAAGTTTGCTATCTTAAATGTACTCAGCTCGGCAGTGTGGGCTTTGGTATTTGGTTTGGGAAGTTACTATTCGGGACGCATTCTTGTAGAGTTTGCCGAAACTGTTAGTGATAAACCTTGGATAGCGCCTATCATCCTAGTTGTGTTTGGAAGTGCTTTGTGGCTGTATATGACACAAGCCACAAAGAAAAAAGTTTAAATCGCTAGCTACCTACTTTAGGACCTGCCGAAGAGTAATCAAACTCGCTATCTTCCGTTTGATACTTTTTAAAGTTTTCTATAAACATCTCTGCTAGAGTATCTCTTGTTTTATCAAATGCCTCTTTATCTTCCCATGCATTACGCGGGTTTAAGATCTCAGGATTGATATCACCCAAAGTTTTTGGTACGTGAAGTCTAAATGTTTTTGTTGTATCAAACTCACTCTCTTTGATACTTCCATCTAAAATAGCGTTGATACATGCACGAGTATCTTTAATGCTCATACGTTTTCCAACACCATACCCGCCACCGGTCCAACCGGTGTTCACAAGATAAACATTCACACCATGTTTATCTATCTTCTCACCTAAAAGTTTTGCATACACTGTAGGGTGCAATGGCAAAAAGGCTTCACCAAAACATGCAGAGAATGTGGCAACCGGCTCAGTGATACCACGTTCAGTTCCCGCAACTTTAGCCGTATAACCGCTCAGGAAGTAGTACATTGCCTGCTCTTTAGTAAGTTTAGATACCGGAGGTAAAACACCAAAAGCATCAGCCGTCAAAAAGATGATGTTTTCAGGATGACCTGCACTTAAACTAGGTTCATGATTTTCTATATGCTCGATCGGGTAGGAAACACGTGTATTTTCCGTTTTACTTCCATCTTCATAATCAACTTCACCATCACCGTACATAACAACATTTTCAAGTAGTGCACCTTTTCTGATAGCGTTATAGATTTCAGGTTCACTTTTTGCATCAAGGTTGATAACCTTGGCATAACATCCACCCTCAAAGTTAAAGACACCGTAGTTGTCCCAACCATGCTCATCATCACCAATAAGTTTTCTTTTTGGATCTGTTGAAAGTGTTGTTTTTCCTGTTCCGCTCAAACCAAAGAAAAGTGCAGTATCTCCACGCTCACCCACATTTGCCGAACAGTGCATCGCTAGCTTATCTTCAAGCGGCAACCAGTAGTTCATCATTGAAAAAATCCCTTTTTTCATCTCACCACCATACCATGTACCACCAATGATAGCCAGATTATTTTCGATATCAAACATCACAAAAACTTCCGAGTTAAGACCATGCTCTTTCCATTTGTCATCGACTGCTTTACAAGCATTCAAAACGGTAAAACCCGGTTTAAACACTTCAAGTTCAGCTTCTGTAGGACGGATGAACATATTTTTAACAAAATGAGACTGCCACGCTATCTCAGAGACAAAACGAACAGATCTCTTAGAAGCTGCACTTGATCCACAAAAAACATCTGTGATATATAAATCTTTGTCAGAGAGTTGGTTTCTTGCGATCTCTAAAACTTCTGCAAAAACTTTTGCATCAACTTTTTTGTTTACATCACCCCAAGCGATATACTTGTTTGATGGATCAGCATCTACAAAGTACTTATCTTTTGGACTACGACCGGTAAAAATACCGGTATCAACAGCTGTAGCCCCTTTTTTTGTAAGTGTACATTCACCATTATCAAGCTCATGCTGAATTAACTCATCATAACTTAGGTTATGGAAAACTTTACCAACATTCTTTAATCCTAACTCTTCTAACTCTGTCAAGTTCATAATTTACCTTCGGGTACTTTTTATATGTTTATCAAACATTTTAATGGTGTAATTATACACTCTCTAAACCTAAATCTAAAGTAAATATATGGGAGTTTTTAGAAAATTAAAATTACTTTTTTATCAATGCATACAGGCAAAATTACTTTAAGAATCTTTTGCTAAAATGTCATCTCGAAATGGTCGCGTAACTCAGTGGTAGAGTGCCACCTTGACATGGTGGTGGTCACTGGTTCAAATCCAGTCGTGACCACCATTTCAGCCCACTCAATAATTTCAAACACTTATAGCATTTCCAAAAGAATCAACTTCAATAAAAGATAATTTTTATCATTTAATATAAATATCTATACCTCTTTATCATATAAAATGAACAAATTTTAAAATTTAAAATTATTTTACATTTACGTTATCATTGTTGCATGGGCAGTATATAAACTAATAGAGATGATTATATTTTGAAAATTTTAAATAGAAGTTTTAAAATGGTGCGATCGGAGAGATTTGAACTCTCACACCCGTAAGGCACTACCCCCTCAAGGTAGCGTGTCTACCGTTCCACCACGATCGCATTAAAAAGAAATAAAATGTTGGCCGAAGCCAACAGAGGGATACTTAACTTAAATCTTAAAGATTAACCTAAGTAAGGGTTAGCGTAAAGTGCGATTAACGCAATTACTAGTGCATAGATAACTTGTGCTTCGATCATTGCAAGAGCGATGAACATTGTAGTCATAAGTTTAGCACCTAAACCTGGGTTACGAGCTGTACCGGCAATAGTTGCAGCAGCAGTATGACCCATACCGATTGCTCCACCAAGTGCAGCAAGACCAAGACCAAGACCAGCAGCGATCATTGAGTATGCTTTAAGAGTTTGGTTAGCAACTTCACCCTCACCAGCAAATGCAGCAGCAGCGAATGCTACCATTAAAAAAAGAATTTTTTTCATAAATGTTTCCTTAAAATAATTACAACCCGTTCGGATAGCGTAACCTCACTTTTAATCGTGAAGCAACCTAAACATAAATGCCTAGATTTCCCTACTAGAAATTGATGTGCGAATTATAGACAAACTCTGCTTAACTCTTCTTTATGCACGCCCTAAAGAGATCTTGTTGCCTTTAAACTCCAAGATCTCGACACGAATCTTTTCACCTTCACTCAACACATCAGAGACCTTCTCAACTCTTTGATCAGATATTTTAGAGATATGTAAAAGTCCGTCAGTACCCCCTGGAAGCTCTATAAATGCACCAAAATCAACGATTTTCTTCACCGTGCCTTCACATACATCTCCCACTTTATACTCTATCTTTTTTGCTTTTGGAGCGTTGACTATCTTTTCTATATGTTCTCTTGCTCCGGCAACACCGGATTTATTTTTTCCGGTAATTTTTACTTTACCATCTTTTTTGTCTATATCGATCGCAACTTCAAACTTTTCGATAATCTCGCGGATCGTTTTACCCGCTTGACCGATGATCTCACCAATAAAGCCCGGATCGATATGAAAAAGGTCTGTACTTGGAAGCACACCGTCATTAAACTCTATCTCTTTTTCTGCTTCTTCCATGATATCTATGATATGAGCTCTTCCCTCTTTTGCTTGAAAAAGTGCTTCTTTTAAAATATTCAGGCTTATACCGCCAAGTTTGATATCCATCTGCATTGCAGTGATCCCATCTTTTGAACCCGTTACTTTAAAGTCCATATCACCATCATGATCTTCAAGTCCCATAATATCTGAAAGGATTGCATAGTTTTCACCATCACTCACCATACCCATAGCAATACCTGCAATAGTGTTCGTTGTCTCTATGTCAGCAGCACGAAGAGCCATATAACCGCCACACACCGTCGCCATAGATGAAGAGCCGTTTGACTCAAGGATCTCAGAAACCAAACGTACTGTTTGACCATCAAGTTCCACTACAGGCTCTAATGCACGCTTAGCAAGGTTTCCATGCCCAAGCTCTCTTCTTTTTGTTCCCATAATCGGTGATGCTTCACCCACAGAGAAACCGGGAAAATTGTAATGCACCATAAAGTTTTCATTTTGAGTTCCCTCATCAGTAAGGTTTTCAAACATTTGTGCATCTTTTGGCCCGCCAAGTGTTAGCACAACAAGAGCCTGTGTCTGTCCGCGAGTAAAAAGACATGAAGCATGTGCACGTGGAAGTACGTTTGTGCTGATAGTGATCGGTCTGACTTCATTGAGTGCTCTGCCGTCTGCACGCACTTTTTCATTGAGTATTTGAGTACGAACCTGCTCTTTTTTCACCTTCTCAATCGCATCTTTAAGCTCAACTTCATCCCACTCCTCTTTGCTAAGGAGTATTTTTTTTCTGAGCTGTCTCAAAGCAGTAGAGCGCTCTGACTTTGCCATTTGATTCATCGCATCTTTAATATCATCAAAATGGTTCTCTTTGACATAGCTGATCATCTCATCATTAAGCGTATGTGCTTTATACGCCAGATCAAGTTCCTCTTTTTTAAACTCGGCAAACTCCACCTCATACTTGGAGTTACACTCAAAAAGAACTTTTTGTGTTTTCTCAAGCACTTTGATAAGTTCCTCTTCACTCACAGCATTGTCATTATATGTAGTGATAGTGTTGGCACTTAAGGTTGGATCCACCATAGGATCAAGCATATAAGCATCTTCTAGTTCAATATCTTTACTTCCAAGAGAGCGCATCTCGATCATCAAGATATCATCTTTTGTTCCTGAGAGATACAGATCAAGTGTAGATTCTTTGAGCTGTGAATTTGTCGGATTTAAAACAAGTTCACCATCTATTTTGGCGGCACGAACAGCAGACACGGAAGTACTGATATTGATATCTGATACAAAAAGTGCAGCTGAAGCAGCATTGAGAGCAAGTACCTGAAGGTCTGAGTCACTATCGGCTGAAAAGACCATGATCGTGATCTGCGTAGGGTAACCAAAACCTTTTGGAAAAAGGGGACGAAGTGAACGGTCAACTATACGAGATGTCAATGTCTCAAAATCACTCGGTTTTGTCTCACGCTTGAAAAAACCACCCGGAATTTTTCCAGAAGCATATGTTTTTTCTATATACTGAACCGTCAGGGGTAAAAAGTCATCTTTTACTATCTCTGTTTCATCAATCACCACTGTAGCCAGTATAACAGTATCTCCCGATTTTATCCATGCCGCACCATTTGCCTGCTTGGCAACTGAGCCAAATGAATACTCCTCTATTCTGTTTTCCACTTTTACATTTACATCATACTTCAACTTATTCTCCTAGTAATTTTTCTATAGTTTCATCTTCAACTTTTTCTAATTCCTCATAATACAACGATGTCTCTACATAATCATCAATATCATAAAGAAAAAACACTTCATCTGCAAACGGTTCTAACAATTCCAAAATATCACTCGGCAACACCGGCACTGCAATATAAACAGCTTTGGGCTTCATTGCCAAAATGGTTTTAAGTGCCGTAACAAACTTTAAACCCGACTCACTCCCTTCATCTACAAGAAGTACAATTTTATCTTTCATAGAGGGGAAGTGCCTCCCTTTTCTATACTGATAGATACAGCTTAGTATCTGCTCTTCATGTTTTCTGTGTGCCTCTCCATAGATGTAATCATACTTAATATCAAAAGCCGATACAAGCTGCTCATTGATTACGATCTCTTCACTCTCACTCACACGCGCAATTTCACACTCTTCATTATTAGGTGCCGTTATCGCTTCTGAGAAGAGATACTCCAGATCATTTGCAAGTCGCCCTTTGATATGTGAGCCAAGAAGCAGTCCACCACTTGATACTGCTACTATCTTCCAAGACTCATCTTTGAGCTTTTGCATAGGAAGCACATCTTTAAGTTTTTCAGCTGCATCTTTACGATTTTTCAATATATGCTTGTATTTTTTCATATTTAATTTCCCTTCAGAGCTTCTGGAAGTCTTACTGCAAAATTTGATGTTCCGCCGCCTGCTCGCATCAAAGGCTTTAAGACTATACTAAAGTAAAGGTATCTGTCATAGATTGACGACTCATTGTTTTGTGTAAGCACAGGTCTGTTGTTTTCAAGATACCTCAACCCAAAATCCCAACACCTTTTTGTGTACATAAATCCGATCTCAGAACTTTTTTTCTGATTTGTTTGCAAATCATAGTTAAATTTTATTTGATATGAATAATGCTCATTGTAAGTATATCTTGCACTTGATGTGACATAGCTTGTAAAGGGTGAATATGTTGGTGTCGCTTTTAAAAATGTGTCTTTATAGAGGTGTGAGAGTGCTATATTGAAACCATGTGCGTTATACGATATTTTATTGAAAGTTTTTGAAAAAGAGTGTTCATCATAATTATAAAATACATTGTTATAAAAGTTTATGTTCTGAGTTATAAAATATTCAAGCTCATTTTCAAGCTCGCCTACCGCATTTTCAGAGTTTTTATAGTTAATAACCTGTGCGAGTTTATGATACAGTCTTTGTTTATTGTTTAGATCAAACAAATACTGGGAAAATTCAAGTTCAAGTTTCTCATCTACGTTGGTTATATTGTAAAATTCACAAAGAGGTTCATTCAAATTATTTATATCAGAACAATAGACCTCATTATCTTCATAAAAACCGTTTTTATACTCAGACCCCGCAGAGGTGTACTTTGCCGTGATCCCCATAACATGTGTTTGCTTTTCATAGGCACGGGTAAGCTGTGTAGAAACTTCAAATATATTGTAGTTTCTGGCAAAAATTCCGTTGTTATATGTACCGCTGGATATCTCTTCGTTACCGCTAAAACTTGAATGTTGTGCAAAAAGTTGTGCCGTATAGGCAACATTGACATACTCATCAAACAGTGAGGTTTGCACAGTCACGGGAAGATCAAAATTTGTCTGGATCACTTTTTTGTTAATATCTCTGTAGATATTATTGCTTTGAATATCAAGGGTATATAACAGATTATCTTGTAAAAATGTATCTAAATAATAGTGATACTGAAATGTCGGCAGTTTTTGTAAGGTATCGCGGTTGCTCTCTTTCGTAAGGTCTTTATAATATTTAAAATAGGCTCCATAATAGTTTCTGTCTGTATTGTAAAACATGTTGATTCTTGAGAGTATCTGAGTTGCCGTTGCTGTTTTAGTCGTGTCGTTACTCGCAAGGTTGATATAATCAACATCATTCATATTTTTTATGTCAACAAACAAAGCAGACTGTCCCTCAAGATCCGTACCGAACCACTGGTTTATAAAATTGCTGTTATCGTATTTAAAATTAAATCCATAATGGGTATCATTTACCAACTCTTCGGCATAAAAATAATCTTTTCGCTCTTTAAAGTATCCTGCCGTAAATTCACCCCGTGATATTTTAGAATCGACAAACCTAAAAGTGGAGTATCCTCCATACCCACGGTTTGTTCTCACTTGCGGTTTGAGTTCAAGATCCCATCTGTCGTGTTCAGCTATATAAAGAGGCTGCTCATAATAAAACCCCTCTTTATCAGAGATACCAAGCCCTGGTGTTAAAAGCCCTGTTCTTCTTGTGGTATTAAGAGAATAGCCGAAATAAGGCGTGTAAAAAACAGGGATATCATAGATATAGATTCTGGCATTATAAAGGCTGAGCCATTTTGTATCTGTGTTATATGTAGATGAGCTAAACTCCATCTTCCAAAGAGGGTTGTTTGGGTTACACCCACTCATGATACCCGATTTTATCTCAATATCTTTGTCTTTTGCACACCCGTCATCTGCACTGATCCAAACTTTTGAGGATTTTTCAAGTAAAAAAAAGGGTTGAAAAACTCTCTCTTTTTCTGCGATGTTAAGCTTTGCATATTTTCCAAGTATTTTATAATTATCACCATGGGAAGCACGGATATTGCCAAAAAGTTCAAGTTCTCCCGTTTTTTTGTTGTACTTTGCTTCATTAGCACTTAGGAAATAGTCTTTATATACCACAGCGACCTCGCCGGAAGCCTGGACGATATCACCATGAGTCTGCATGGAGGTAGCATATATTTCTACTTTATCTGATCCATAAGCAAGAACAGCAGATATCAGTAGAATATACAGAAGTTTAAGCATTGACTACCAAGGTTCTTGCTGTTTTATCATGCCATGTTTGGCGTGCGGGATCAAACATTCCCCACAAAAATCCGAGATAAAAAAGCATCTCGCTTATGATACGAAATATTGCACGATTAAGTGCACTAATCACATTGGGATTATCCCCTGTTCTGATCTCAAGGACTCTGATTTTCATCATAATCTTCCCAATGCTCGCACCATATTGCATAACAAAAAACGCCTGATAAAAGATCTTCATAGCCATATATTCCAAGATATACACATTGGTGAGGTTAATCATCTCTTCCACGTTTTTAGCTTCGGCAAAGGAACTCCACAAAGCGATGATCAACAAAAAGGAAAGAAGCATCTCATCAATAAAAAAAGCCATCGCTCTTTTTTGGATGCTTGCGAGTTCAAGCCCCTCTCTATGCAGAAGCCTCTCTATATCTTCATTCATCTACAGAGCCTGATAAGCGATATCTGTTCTGAGTTTTTTTCCTGCAAAATGAACCTGACCACATCTCATATAGGCTCTGTCTCTTGCCTGTTTAATAGTATCACCAAGACCAACGCAAACCAAAACACGACCGCCATCGGCATACAAAATGCCATCTTGCTCACTCACACCCGCATAAGAGATGTGTGTGTATTTTTGTATCTCTTCATGGTGTACATCATCTAAAATAATCTCCGCAGGCGTTGAACTTCCATAAGGATAGTTCTCACTTGCCATCACAACGCCGACCGCATATTGTTTTGAAAACTCTACTTTGATCTGGGCAAGTTTGTTTGTTGCAGCCTTATAAAACATATCTGCCACACTAGAGGTCATAAGCGGCATAAGTATCTCACACTCGGGATCTCCAAAACGAACATTGAACTCAAGTGTTATCGGCTCACCCTTTACCACCATAATACCTATAAAGAGAACTCCCTCAAAAGGTGCACCCTCTTGTTGCATACCATCGAGTGTAGGGCGGATGATACGATCACGAACTTTTTGGTACAATTCTTCATCTACCAAAGGTGTTGGCGCATACGCACCCATACCACCCGTGTTTGGACCTGTATCACCGTCACCTACACGCTTATGATCCTGTGCAGCAGGAAGTAAAATATAATCTTTTCCATCACATACGGCAAACATCGAAAGCTCATACCCGTCTAAGAACTCCTCAACGATCACTTTTTTTCCTGCATCACCAAAGCTTTTTCCACTGAGCATCTCACCGATCGCTTTTTTGGCTTCGTCATGGCTTTGTGCAATGATCACACCTTTACCCCCGCAAAGACCGTCCGCTTTGACAACAATCGGTGCTTTGAGCGTGTCTGTAAACTTATACAGTTCCTCTATGGAATCACTCTCTATATATGCCGCAGTCGGTATGTTGTACTTAGCTAAAAAGTTTTTCATATATACTTTTGAGCCTTCAAGCTGTGCTGCTTCTTTGCTTGGTCCAAAAATCGTAAGCCCGTTTGCTTTAAATATATCTACAACACCATCGACAAGTGGAGCTTCCGGTCCTACAATAGTGAGGTCTATCCCATTGGTCTGTGCCCATGCCGACAACTCATCATAATCTTTGATATTTATATTTGTACCTAAAACTGAAGTTGCCCCGTTGCCAGGCATATAAAACAGTTCATGTTCCACCTCTTCATTTGCTATAGCACGGCCAATAGAGTACTCTCTGGCACCGCTGCCAAGTATTAAAATTTTCATTATTTCTCCAGATTGTTTTAAAATATTGAGGTAAGATACCAAAATATGCTAGCCCAATATTTTATGTGAAAATAGCCCAAGTAGCCGTCAAGCATTTAGCTTTGGTTCTCAAAGCCTAATGTGGGTGAAGAGAGAACTTTATAACGGCGGCATTCTCATCGGCAGAGTTAACATACCTCAAGCGAGAACACCGACACACAAAAGCTCTACTTGTTCACCAAGTGAAAATGTAGAACCCTCATTTGTGCGTGTATCGAACTACTCAGACCATTAAAGAGATTATACAAAAATGATACTTGATTTAATTTTAGAAAAGAGTAAAAAGCGTTTATATGGCAGACTTGAGAAGTTTTACCTCAAAGACGGCACCGCCATCTTCATTATAGGCTTCTATAATGCCATCTTGCTCTTGGAGGATTTTTTTTGATATGCTCAAACCAACTCCCATCCCCCCGTGAGTTTTGGTAGAAACGAAGGGTTCAAAAATTTGGGCAAGTATCTCTTCATCGATGCCGCCCCCATTATCTTTAAATTTTACAACAACATACTGCTCTTTTACAAAACAATCGATACGCAATCTTCTCTCTTGAAAAGTACCTTTTTTTTGAAGCTCATCCAAAGCATTGTTAATGATCACGATCCAAACCTGTTCAATACGCTGTTTTTGTAGGGTGCAGATACACTCAAATTCTGTTTTAGAAGTATTGAGCGTGAACTCTTTATTGTTTAAATATATCTTACATATATGCTTGGAGCGGTTATGTGCCAAGATCAATGCCGTAACGAGAGTATCGTATATATTTACCGGCTCTTTTGTTTCATTGCTCTGTTGTGCCATCTCCTGCATTGAGCTTATGATGGTGGCGATTCTGTTGACACCCTCTTGAAGATTCGTACAGCTTGCAGTGAGTTCTTGTTTGAGAGATGCATCGCTAATATCCTGCATATCAAGCTTCATCATCTCTAAATTACCCTTTATATAGGTAAGAGGTGTATTGATTTCATGGGTGATACCTGCTGAGAGCTTACCAATAGCGCTGAACTTGACATCTCTTAGCTTCTCCTCTTCATATGCTTTTGTGCGTTCAATATTTTTTTGCACCTCCTCCACGACTCTTTGCTGCAAATACTCCTCTTGCTCTTTAATGATATTTTCATTTTCAACCTGCTGTGTAATATCTTTCATCGTCCACACCGTAGAGCCTTCCAAAAAATCTTTCTCTTTATCAAAAGGTACTCCGGAAGCTTCTACATAAATCTCTTCACCGTTTTTTCTTTTCATTTTATATCTCACATATTCTACAGAACCCTCTTTGAGCTTTGTTGTAATGAGTTCACACCATTTTGCATAGCTTAGAGGCGATATATGCAATATATCTGTAGTTTTACCAATAAGCTCCTCTTTGCTAAAGCCAAACTCTTTGCATAAGAATCGATTTGCCTTTATAATCTTTTTATTTTTATCTATCACTAAAAACCCTATCATTGCATTATCAAAGTATAGGTTTGTTTCCTGCAAAGCAAGTGCAATTTTATTTTTTTCAGAAGTTAGCTTTTTTGCTCTTAAGAGTAAGAGGTTAAGCATATAGCTCAGTATGACTACAATCAAAACAAGTATAAACAGCTGTTTGAGTCTGTTTGTATAGATATTTTCAAGAACCTGTGACTTTCGAAAAGATACGATGAAAGTATCTGGATGTTGTAAATTTTTTATAAATGTAACTGCATACCACCCCTCCTCAAGTTTAAGAGGGTAAGAAAAATTGTGTGATTGTTTTATTTTATCTTCGATATATTTCAAATCATCCAAAGAGAGACTGTAAAACTCTTTTATATGTGAAAGAGTTTGTTTTTTTGCATCAAATGTAAAGTACTGCGCACCTGATATTGTACGCTCTATCTCTAAAATATGTTCCAGATCAGAGGAGAGCTCAGCGTGCTTTAGGCTTAAAGCATCATAAATACTTTGCTCAAACAACACTTCTAATTCTAAAAACATCTTAACATTGGAGTTGTACATTCTTTGTTGAATCATAAATATGAAAAAAAACAAAAGAATGCTAAAAGCTCCAAGAGTAGTATATCTTTTATAGTTACTCATACCATTTTTATGTTGTGATCTCTTCAATTTTTGCAGATATTTCACCTAAGGATTTAAATGGCTTCATGAGATAATGTACAGCTCCATGTCTGTGAGAATCGAGCACTTTATCAAGCGTTGAGTATGCCGTCATCATAATAATATGCATCTTGGGATATTTTTCTTTAAGCTTTTGCAGTACCTCCATACCACCCATCTGGGGCATCATGATATCTAAAAGCACCACATCAACATCATCTTGTATGCTCTCAAGAGCAACAAGGGGATTATGAAAAGTCTTGACATGGTAATTACCACTTTTTGAAAGGAACTTCTCAATCATAAAAGCTATCTCCACCTCATCATCAATTATTACAATATTTTTCATTTAAACACTCCTTAACTAAATAGATCTTTTACGGCCTTGCCCATCTGTTTTTGTGTTTTTTCTTCAACCATTGCATCGAGATATTTAAACACTTCCAAGCTTGCTTTTTCGATATCCTCGACCATTGTTTCTATCTCCCCTTTTGAGCACATCACCTCACTAGATGCACATTCTTGTGCGAGTTTATTGGCGTTTTTATGAACAGCAGCATGAGGCGCTTCAAGTTTTTTATAGGCTTGTGTATCGGAAAATTCTTTTTTACCGATACCCTCAGTATACCATAACCCGAGTCTGCAATGATTGTGATCTGTTTGCTTAAATTCGTTTTCTTCACCAAAAAGTAAAGCAAACATATTGTTTTTATAGACCACATGATCTATTTTTGCCAAACTGGCAAAAATCTTGTCACTGACATATTCAACTTCATAGACACTTCTTGAAGCATTTTTTTCAAAAGATACGATCTTCTTTTTAAGCATCTCTATCTTGTCTTTTGTTTCATGAAGTATAGTATTCGTCGCTTCAACACTCTCTTGCGCAGATATGCTTTCTTGCTGCATAGCACGCACAACCACTGCTATATTTTTTGTAGCAGTTTGTGTATTTTCTGCAAGTTTTCGCACCTCATCGGCTACTACGGCAAACCCGCGTCCGTGTTCACCTGCGCGAGCTGCTTCTATGGCAGCGTTAAGTGCTAAAAGATTTGTCTGATCTGCGATATCTTCTATAAGGTTAACCACATCAGAAATTTCACCCGATCTTTCACTAAGTGACTCTGCTGCATCTTTTGTCTCTTGCATATTTTGGCTCAACTGATCCATATTTACAGAAGATTCTAAAATAAGTTCGAGACCATCTTTTGAATCGTTTGCAATTATGATCGATTCATTTTTCATTTTTTCAAGTTCCTCAAGCATATCGGTGTATGTTGATTGGGAGTCTTTAAGTGCAAATGCGATCGACTTTTGGTGATTGGACATTATTTTACTGTTTTTATCATGTCTGATATCACTCTTTATGATACTATAAAGTGTAGCACCGTTGCTGAGTTTTTTTGATTTTACAGTACCTGAGCAACCTTTTATATCTATATCTTGTGTGCCTTTGCTCAACTCTTGCAGTAACGATCCCTCATCTTGTATAATCTGTTGTGCGATATCATTTTTATGGGTAATGATGCCATCTTGTGAAACACTAAGAATTATCTCATCTTGGGAGAAACCAAATGTTTGCTTGTAAAATTCCAACTCTTGCTTGAGACCTTTTAACTCCTCCTCAAGAGAATCTATTTTCTGCAATTCATTTTTAGGTGAAGAAAAAAACATATATTGTTACCTCATATTTTGTGATAATTATATTATACTAAAACTTTGTACCAAGAATGAATTTAAAACTATTTTCCTCATCAATAAACTTTGCATTGTTGTAAATATACTCAAAACTAACGGGAACGACAAACTTATTTAACATTATTGTTGATAATGTAACACCCGCTGTTATCTCATTAAAGTTTTCTTCATATCCGGAAAAACCACTTATTTTGTAAGTTCTGTATTTGAGATAGAGAGCTTCTCTTTGCAAAGAGAGAGGAAAGGTAAACCAATAAGATGAAAAATTCAGTACTTTTGAAAAAGAAACATCTATATATCCGGCACTTTTTACATAATATGAAGTTGTAAGACTTGGGATATATATGGTAGATGGATCGATATCCAACTGATAAGATATGTTGGTGATTTTAACACCTCTGTTTTTTTGTGCAGCTTGCAAACCTGACATATCGCTGTCAGTTGTAGAATATTTTGTAGAGATTCCTATGTAGGATTCAAAGCCAAGCTCATGGTTAAACTCATACTCCCCACCATAGATGAGATCATCTCTGTCTTTTGCAACATAAAGTGCTCCGGCATTCAGATAATTATAATACATACTTATACCATAAACTTCCGAATGTGATATATTGACACCAAAAGTCAAAGGTTCTCGAAGTGCAGCATCATAACTTTGGTAATAATTCAGAGCAAATGTAGCTAAATTGTACCCTTTTTTGTAAAAAGGCAATACCGCTCCAAGGCTTACACCACTTTCACGTACATTTTCATAGTTACTCTTGTCTACAACCTTGTATGCACTCACAATATACTCAAGCAGATATTTTGAATTTGCATAGGTAAACCCTGCAACACTCACGTTATTTTCATCACGTGACACATTGAGCGTCAAAGCATTTTGAGAAAGAGAATCGGCAAAATTTATATCGAGCCTTCCAAGAACATTATCCCCCGTATATGCAAACAAAAAGTTTGTTCCGCTGTAGTGCATATCAAGCAGTGCGTTATAGGGCTTAGAGAGATCTACATCTGTAGTATCCATAGGCTTGTATGTGCCATAGTAGGGCTTACTTTCAAAAAACAACTTTGTTTCATACGGAGTTTGCTCTATATCCTCAAGCTTACTTTGAACAAAATAATAGTCCTTATCACTTACAGCTGCAAGCACTGCCTCATGATCATTCACTAACTTAGCTTCTAAAACATTATCTGCAGAGCTGGCTCTGCTCACTTTACCTTCATCATACCTGTAAAGTGTCGAGCCGTTTTTTGAATTGGCAACAAAATACACAGCCCCTTTTGAGTCAACATCACAGACAATGCCGTAAAAACCTTCATAGGAGTAAAGCGGTGTTTTGTTTTTATAAAGGGTTCTTGTTTTTTCTTTTTGAACAAAGTAGTATATATCTTCGTCTCTAACAAGAACCGAGGAGTTACTTTGTGTATAAAACTCATCACCGACATATAACTGTGCCTGCAAAAATGATGATGCAACATCAAAATAGACCATCGTGTTATCTGAGAGATAACCCTGCACCATTTTAGAAGATGTACCCTCTTTTATATATGCATCGCTGTCAAAGAGCCCTTGGTATATCTTTGTAGCTGAGACATGCTTGCTTCCCTGTGTGTAGTATTCTCCATCCACTTTCACTACTTTACCGCCAAGCCAGCTTTTTTTGTATCTCTTTATCTCGCCGCTATTTTTAGTATATACAAGCAACGAAGGGGTAGAGTAACCGGTTTCATTTGTTATGAAATAGATCTCATCCTTGTCACTTGCAAGGGAGTAAAAAAACTGCGAAGAGCCAAGAAGCTCTCCGGAAGCACTTACAAAATCTTGCGCTTTTTTTGCATACTCATCTGCAAACGCTTCTAAAGAGCTCTCAAAATCAACACCTACGCTTCTGAGCATACTGGCGTTTGTAAATTGTGGCCATAGAATATCGTAGGAGTGCTCTTTAAAATAGCCGTTAATTTTCTCAAGACCATATCTCTCTGCCATATAAAGATTGTAAAATCCACCCTGTATATAGGCTCTTTGAGCGTAGGGAAAGTCAAGTTTTACATTGTACACATCACCTGCTTTGATCTTGCCCGCTTTTGCCTGCAATATGGTTTGTGCTTTAAAGCGTCCACTATAAAGTCTTCCTCCATTACCGTGCCACGACTCATTTAAAACTGCACTTCCCTCAAGCATAAAAGGGTTTTCTGTTACATTTGGTACTATGATGTAGGGAAAAGGAAGTATAAATGTTCCGTTTCCAAAAACCTTATACAAGGCTTGGGAGATAGGGTTTGCTTTTATATTGAGCTGGTAGTTGTGTGCTGTTTCATGGTACAACAAAGTATCAAGCCATGAAGTTGAACAGAAGTAGTCTATATACTGAGTTCCCCCTATATAGTTGATCTGATTGTTTTTTGGCCACTGTGTCGAAAAACCGTTTGCGATCTGATTATGATCGGAGATAAGTCCTACATAAAGGGTAGAATCAAGTTTCCATGAAAAAATATCTTCATAGTCTTTGTTGAGCGGCTCCTCTATGGAAGCTGTATATTTGGCAAAAGGAAGGTTCTCTTTGGTGTAGATGATCTCTACATTGTTTTGTTTATATTTATAGTAGGGTTTATCGTTTGCAACAACGGAGGTTCCTGTAAAAAGAACAGGATCGAGATTTTCCTCTGCATAGACTCCATAAAAAAAGCCTAAAAATATAAAAAGAAAAAAAACTACAAACTTTTTCATAAACTCTTTGCCAACTCTATACAGCTCTGTATCGTTGTTTGTGCAGATATATGGCACTCAAACCCTTCCGGCAAAGCTTTTGCAGTTGTTTTACCGATCACTATGATCTTTTGGGAGTGTGTTAAAGTGTGCGTTTGTAAAAAACAGCGCAAACTCGATGGTGAAGTAAAGATCAAAACGGCATCAGACTCTACTGTAACTTCCAGTATCTCTTTGGAGCATTCACTTCTATACAGTACCTTTTCATCTATGTGATAGCCCTGTTTTTGAGCTAATGACACAAAATCAGAAGCAACCACCTCAGCTCTTAGATAAAGCCATCGTGTCTCTTTTGAAAACTCTTGTATTTTACAAAGAAGATTATCCCCGTAACCTCCGCCGATATCTAAAACATCACCTCCAAGTTTCTGGTATGAGAGTGCGCTTTGCTTGGAGATACACAAAGCCTTTTTGTTTACATACTTGTGTGTTTCATACTGCTTGAGTGCTTCGCTGGTCTGCTTTGATGTGATGATAAGATAGTCATAGTATGAAAAATCAATTTCAGGTTTAAAAAAAGTAACAGAGAGTGAGTTTATACTGTGAGCATCCGGGTGTGAAGAGATAGAAAAAAGATAGATATTTGCTTTCATGGGAGAAGCTTTCGCTTATTCCCATTCGATAGTTGCAGGCGGCTTACTTGATATATCATACACTACTCTGTTGATCCCGTCAACCTCGTTGATAATTCTTCTTGAAATTCTCTCAAGCAGATCATGTGGCAGGTGTGCAAACGTTGCTGTCATACCATCGACCGCTTCAACCACACGAACACAAACAGTGTTGTCATAAGTACGGTTGTCACCCATAACACCAACCGATTTTACATTCAGAAGCACGGCAAATGCCTGCCATGTTTTTGCATAGTACCCACTTGCTTTAAGCTCATCAAGCAAAATCACATCTGCTTCTCTTAAGATATCCAGATCATGCGGATTTACATCACCCATGATGCGGATCGCAAGGCCAGGTCCTGGAAACGGATGACGGTTGATCATAGATTCGGGAAGTCCAAGCTCGAGTCCGATTTTACGCACCTCATCTTTAAAAAGTTCACGTAAAGGCTCTATAAGCTCAAAATCCATCCAATCAGGAAGTCCACCGACATTGTGGTGTGACTTGATCACTTCTGAAGGGCCGTTTACTGAGATAGATTCAATCACATCGGGATAGAGTGTTCCCTGCGCTAAAAACTTAATCCCATCATGTTTTTTCGCCTCTTTTTCAAACTCTTCTATAAAAGTGTGCCCGATAATCTTACGTTTTTTCTCAGGATCATCCACCCCTGCCAGTTGCGAGAGGAATCTCTCTCTGGCATCTACTACCACCAAAGGCACTTTTAAGTTGATCTTAAACACCTCTTCAACCTGTTCACGCTCACCCTTACGCAAAAGTCCATTGTCAACAAAAACAGGTACAAGCTGCTCCCCGATCGCTTCATATAACATCGCAGCAACGACTGAGCTGTCAACCCCGCCACTTAAACCACAAAGAACTTTTCCATCACCCACTTTTTCACGGATACTTTTGATCTGCTCTTTTAAGAAGTGTTCCATCTTCCACTTCTCAGTAACACCACAAATATTTTTTGCAAAGTTACGAAGCATCAAATAACCCTCTTCTGAGTGTTGTACTTCCGGATGAAACTGCATAGCATACACACGTTTTTGCTCATTTGCTATCGCCGCATAAGGGGAGTTGTCACTTACTGCTATAGGTTCAAAACCTTCAGGAAGCTGATCGACTCTGTCTGAGTGGCTCATCCACACAATTCTCTCATCATCACAATCTTTAAAAAGAGGCGATGTATGATCCGGATAGTTACATATTGTAAGCTCTGCTTTTCCATACTCATGGTGATCACTTCTGATAACACTGCCGCCAAAATCAACAGCAATTCTTTGCATACCGTAACAGATACCAAGAACAGGGATACCCATAGAGTAAACACCCTGATCAACCTCATATGCATCTTTACTATAAACAGAAGAGGGACCACCGCTTAAGATGATACCTTTAGGGTTTTTTGCCGCGATCTCCTGCACTTTTGTATGGTAAGGAAGAATTTCACAGTAAATTTTATCTTCACGAAGACGACGAGCTATAAGTTGCGTATATTGAGAACCAAAATCTAATACTATAATGCTAACATTTGTCATTTTAAATGCCTTAAAAAAGTTTGTAGTGCCAAATAGGCGTTAAGAGGGTTATACCCTTTCAAGTTTTGAAAGGATACAATAAATTAAATTAATGTTGGATATAAAGACCTAGAACTTCAAACTGTACATACCAAACACAGACAGAAACGATATAGCCTATCAAAATGGTCCATGCCAGTTTGAGGTGTGATCCAAAAGTATAAATCCCTTTGAGTCTTCCCATAACACCGACACCTGCAGCAGAACCAAAACTAATAAGAGAACCACCTACACCTGCCGTGAGTGTCACAAGCATCCATTGCGCCAAATCCATCTCAGGAGATGATTTTAAAATAGCACTCATGACAGGAACATTATCAACGATAGCAGAAAGAAAACCTACTCCGATATTTGCCGCGGTAGGTCCAACTGCTCCATACAGATCGTGAATATAGTTTAAAAAGCCCAAATAATGAAGTGCGCCAACTGCCGAGAGAATACCAAAGAAGAAAAGAAGCGTATCATTTTCAACTTTTTCCATATTGATAAAGATATTAAAGGCATTGCGTCCTTTTATTTTTAAAGTATATGAGTAAAGTTTCAAAATTGCAAGTCCAAACATCATACCCCACATAGCAGGAAAATGAAAAAACTGATGCCCAAGAACAGCCATGGCAATGGTTCCAACACCTAAATATGCTACACCCATTCCACCATCAAGAACCACCGGTTTTTTCTCTGTAGAGGCATCAAATGCCGGCTCCCCATCAGGAACATATCTTGCAAGCAAGAAGGCTGTCACACCCCATCCAAGTATGGAAGCAGGAAATAAAAATAAGAAATCTATAAAGTCTCCTTTATTTGCAGTCCATGCCATCAGTGTAGTGATATCCCCAAACGGAGACCATGCACCACCGGCATTTGCCGCAACAACAATATTGATAGCTCCGGGAACTAAGAAAGAGAGATTTTTTTTGTCGATCGTAAATAAAACCGTTGAGAGGATAAGTGCCGTAGTAAGGTTATCAGCAACCGGTGAGATGAAAAATGCCAAAAGACCCGTCAGCCAAAAAAGTTTTTTATACGAATACCCTTTTGAGACCAATTTAAACTTCATCAGATCAAACACACCACGCTCTATCAGTGTTTCAATATATGTCATTGCAACCATCAAGAAGAAAAATATCTCCGCGATCTCTAAAATAAGATGCTCTAACTCATTATGTAAAGGTGCGGGATCGAGCCCGTTGATCGCATAGTAGATCCCAATAAGTACGAACATAAACGTACCGGTAAAAAGTGCCGGTTTTGCCTTGTTTATCTCATAGCGCTCCTCTGTAGCAATAAAATAATACCCCACAACAAACACGATAAATGAAAGGATCCCCACCCATGTAAATGTCAAATCTGGAAGCACTTCGGCTGCCTCTGCCCCTGAACTTGCAAACGCAAAGCTAAAGCCAAGCATTAAAAGTAATAACTTAATCATCATTTTCCTTTTTTATGTAATGAACACCTATCGATTCTTCTCGAGCCAACGCTCCTTGAACAATCTCTCTTGCGGTCAATAAACGAAATTTCAACAGTCTACCAATATTTTCTTTAAAAATGACATTAATTTGTGATAAAGCATCATGTAACCCCTCTTTTGTCCTAACAATTGAGACATTTTCCCACATTATTTTGCGTAAAAGGTTCTTTTTGGCTTTATCTTCTTTGAGACTCATCACTTCATCTGTAGTCTCAAACTCTACAAACTCTTTGTTTTTGTCACCATCTTCCAAGATCTTCTCAACCGCACGTAGAGCAAAAACCAAACCTTCCAAAAGTGAGTTCGATGCAAGTCTGTTGGCACCATGCACCTGTGTGGAAGCAACCTCCCCAACCGCATACAAAGACTTTACATTTGGCACCGCAGCATTAAGATCGGTTTTGATCCCACCTATGGCATAATGAAATGCCGGTGATATAGGAACTCTCTCGTTTGGAACATCAAAACCCAGAAGTTGTAAATTTTTATATATATTTGGGAAGCGTTGCGTAAAATACACATAATCAAAATTTTTAAAACAAAGATACACTTTCATTCCCGTCTTTTTTTTATGATCATAAATAGACTTGCTTACGATATCACGTGACGCAAGCTCTCCCCGCTCATCATAATCAAACAAAAATCTTCTTCCGCTTTCATCTTCTATGGTAGCACCCTCCCCGCGAAGTGCTTCTGTAAGTAGGAGTTTTTGGGCATTGTCACTGTTAACAAAAACAGTTGGATGAAACTGCATCATCTCCATACGTTCAAGTTCGATCCCTTTTAGCACACAAAGTCCTTGCATATCAGCACTTATACAGGGCGCATTGGTATGATACTCAAAGAGTGAACCGACCCCTCCCGAGGCGATAATAACATCTTTTGCATAGATATTTCTGCACTCTCTGTGATCGAGCACCGTAACACCGTAACACTCTCCATCTTTGATGAGCAGATCCACTACACGTGCGTTTGTAAGCATGGGGTGTGGGTTTTGTTTGAGTAAGAAATAGTGCATATACCTGCCGGTTGCATCGCCGCCTGCATGTAAAATACGTTCACGCGAATGCGCTGCTTCTTTGGTATAAAGCAGCTCACCCTCACTGTCACGGTCAAACTCAAAACCACGCTCGATCAGTTCATCTATCACTTTTCTGGAATTTTTACTTAAAACATCCACTGCATCTTCATCACAAAGTCCGGCTCCCGCTTCGAGCGTATCACTCACATGCACAGGAACATCGTGCTCATCAACAGCAAGGGCGACACCCCCTTGTGCATAAAAACTATTACATTTAAAGGTTTCACGCTTATTGATAATAAGCACTTTTTTATCGCGTGGCAAATGCATAGCGGCATAAAGTCCTGCGACCCCTGCTCCTATTATTACTACATCATAACGCATTATTTTTTATCAACTGTTTCATTATTTTCTATACTCGGTATCACTATAAATTTTACAATATCATCTTCATGAGGTGTTTCATCTAAATAATATGGAGCTTTTTTATAGCCACAACCATGTAAACTTAACAAAAACATCGCTATAATTACCAGATGAAAAATGCCAGTCAGATTATTAGTTCTATTCAAAAAAAGCCTCAATTTTCAAAGCTGAGTAAATATAAATGTATAAAAAAAATAGAGTCCACATTTACTCCCGCTCTTGCTAAAATGATAAAATTTGCCTACTTTAAAAACGATGTGTTGTTCTTTGTACTCAACCATCCCGCAGGCAAACAAGAGTTTGATAATAATATACAAAGTATTAAAAGTGCTTTAAAGTATGTCACACCTGATGAATGTAGGGATATTACCATCACTGACATTAAAGCTTTTGTGACACACACGCCTCAAGCACAACCCAAACAACTCTCACGCAAAATTGAGACCTACCCTGAGAGATCCTCCGGAGAGTTTCAAAACGAGGTGCATGAACACAAACTCAAAGCACTTATAGCCTCTATTCAAAACATTATAAAAGCTAAACAATGACACTAGAAGAAACCATAAAGCAACTGCCTGATTCTGCAGGAATTTACCAGTACTTCGACACCAACGGACGGCTGCTGTATATAGGAAAAGCAAAAAACCTCGCAAACAGAGTCAAAAGTTACTTTCATTTTACACCTCATCTCAGAGCAAATACGAATCTCTCGGGGCGTATTACAAAGATGATCAACGAAACCCACTCTATGAACTACATAGTGGTCAACTCAGAACACGATGCACTTATACTTGAAAATTCACTTATCAAGCAACTCCATCCCAAATATAACATTTTACTTCGTGATGATAAAACCTACCCCTATATATATGTGGACAATGCTCAGAAGTATCCACGCTTTGAGATCACCAGAAAGATCATTGCTAAATCATCACAGATCACCTACTACGGTCCCTACTCCGTCGGTGCAAGAGATATACTTGATTCCATCTATGAGATATGTAAATTAGTACAAAAAAAAGGTTCGCTTGCATCGAAAAAACTTTGTCTGTACTATCAGATTCAAAAATGTCTCGGACCTTGCGAGCTTCCCATCAAAGATGAGGTCTATGAAAAAGAGCTGAAACTTGCACAAGAACTGATACAAAATAAAAAACTTCTCATACAAAAACTTGAAGAAAAAATGCATTTTTATGCAGAAAACCTGCGTTTTGAAGAAGCAAGTGAGCTACGAGACAGAATAGAGAGGATCTCACGTTCACAGATAAAAAGTGAGATCGACTTTGCAAGTGGTGAAAACTACGATATTTTTGTTATCAAAAACAGAGCATCAAGGGCTGTTGTGGTTAGAATATTTATGCGTCACGGAAAGATCATCTCCTCTTCACACGATTTTATCCCGCTTAATGAAGGGTATGATGAAAGTGAACTTTACCAAAGAGTGCTTTTAGAATTTTATGCACATGAGAAGCCTCCCATCATAGCCCCCATATTAGTTGCTTCTGAATTTGACGGCTTAGAGATCATAGAAAAACATCTCACGAAAGTTTTTGAAAAAAAAGCACAGATCAAAATTCCAAAACGGGGAAATAAGAAACAGCTGATTGAGCTTGCTTTACTCAATGCTCAAGAGCTTCTCAAACAAGATACCAACAAAGATGAGACAAAACTTTTAGAAGAGATACAGGAGCTTTTCAAACTTCAGCGTCTGCCAAACCGGGTTGAGATCTTTGACAACTCCCATATGAGCGGTATGGCAACCGTTGGCGCTATGGTTGTGTATGAAGATGCAAAGTTTGATAAAAAAAGTTACAGAACCTACCATTTACAGGCCAAAGATGAATATGCCCAAATGAGAGAAACCCTCAGCAGACGTGTAGAGAGTTTTTCAAAAAACTCCCCTCCTGATCTTTGGATCATAGATGGAGGAGCTACACTTCTCAAACTTGCTCATGATATTGTAAGCTCACATGGCGTGTTTATTGATATCATCGCGATCTCAAAAGAAAAAATCGATGCCAAAGCACACCGTGCAAAAGGGAGGGCAAACGATATTGTTCACACCCTAAAGGAGAGTTTTAAGCTCAAAAGCAGTGACAAAAGACTCCAGTGGATACAAAACCTCAGAGATGAAGCACACAGAAGTGCCATCACTTTTCATAAAAAAACAAAACTCAAACGTGACCAGGAGAGCAAACTTTTAAATTTAAAAGGTATTTCAGAAGCAAAAGTGAAAAAACTACTCAACCATTTTGGAACATTTGAAGCCCTAAAAAGTGTGGATATTGAGGAATTAGGTACGCTTTTAAATCCAAAAGATGCAAAAACTATTAAAAATATTTATAACTAAGTTTTCTTTACAATCAATTATGATATATTTTTGATTAAATATGGTTATTTTTTTACTATGAGGTTATTTATGAATAAAGTGACGCTACTCGATGAAGAGTACCTCTTTGAAGGAAGAGTTATTATCAGTCAAACGGATGTAAAAGGAATCATCACTTTTGCAAATAGAATGTTTTGTGAAATTTCAGGCTACTCTGTAGATGAACTGAAGGGAAAGCCTCATAATATCATACGCCACCCCGATATGCCAAAAGCAGCTTTTGAAAAAATGTGGGAAACCATCAAAAGTGGGCAGGTTTGGAACGGTTTGATCAAAAACCGCAGAAAAGATGGTAGATATTATTGGGTCGATACAGAGATTTTGCCGATATATACCAATGATAAAATAACCGGTTACATTGCAGCAAGAAAACCTGCATCGAAAAAAAATATTCAAGAGACCGAAAAATTATATAAAAAAATGCTAGAAATAGAAGTTAAGGGGAATTAATGTTAATCTACAACTATCAAAAAGAGTTCTTAGGTATGGATGAATCGGATTTAGAGATTTTGGGCTATAAAAACCTTTCCGAACTTCGTGCAGAATCAGCTGATTTCGCTGATATGTTTGTAAAAACACCGGGTTATGTACACAATTTCAAACATGTTCACTGGATCGATTTTATCACATGTAATGAATACAGTGACAACTCAAAAGTAATCATCCACGCCAACAACAAAAACTATCGCTGTTTACTGGATGTAAAAACTGCTTTTTTAGTTGACAATCCGTCACAAAAAGCTTATTTGATATACTTAACAAACCTCAGAGAGCTTACCCCTGCAGAAAATGAACAAATTTCAGGTGACATACTCGAGCGAGCACTTCCGATCTCTACAACAGAAAGTACAAAAATAATCCATACCCCTTCTGATAGTTTTAAAAAGTTTGATGAAGAGGAACTTTATTTAGATGAGCCGGCCCCTTTTAATGATGATATAGATCCGCTTGAAACTGTCAAAGACGACTACGATATTCAATCATCAGATATTATTAAAGATGAGTATGAAACTGCAATACCGGACACAAAAATCGATCTGGACTTTCACGATGAAGCACCAAGCTCTGATGCACCTAAAGTACAAACAGAGCTCTCTAGCGATGATGATTTTAAGGTAGATATGCAAGAGGTGTTTGAAACCAAAACACCTCCTCAAGATGAAGATACTGATGTTGAAATCGATGATGATTATAACTATAATCCTGAAGTTGCTTCCAAAGAGCTTGGCTTGCCTGTTGACCTCATCGAAGAGTTTATTCAAGATTTCATAAATCAGGCAAAAGATTTTAAGACCCCTATTTATGAAGCCCTTGAAAGCAATGATCAGGACAATGTAAAGATACTTTCCCACAAACTCAAAGGCGTTGCAGCAAACTTACGCATAGAAAATGCTTTTGATGCCCTAGCCACCATCAATACTTCAAACGATTACAACGAGATAAGAACAAACCTCAATATCTTTTATAAAATAATTGCGAAATTATCACAAGAACCTTATGAAGAAAGTCAAGTAGTTCAAAAAGAAAAAGAGTTTGTTATTGGAAGTGAGAGTATAGAGGAAACTCCCCCACAGCAAAACAGCCCAAAGGATGATGATGACCTTGTCTTAAGCTTTAAAGATGAAGAGATTCAGAGCATAGACGATGTGCAAAAGACACCCGAAAACAACACCATAGAAGCACCTGACTTCATCGAAGATGAGCCTATCAAAGAGGAACTTCTTCAAGAGATAGAGCTTGTGCAAGAGGCACCAAAGACAGATGAGAGTATCGCCGAAGACAATATAGAAGATATTATACAAGTAAAATATGACAAGAGAAAAGTAGCGCAGGAGATAGGCATAGATATAGAAAGTTTTAATGAACTCTTTAAAGATTATATTTTTGAAACAAAAATGATTAAAGAAGCTATAGAGGAAGCTATAGATATCAATGATGCAAGTAAATGGAATGCAGCCGCTACAAAGCTAAAAGGTATGAGTGAACATATGAGAGTCGATCTATTTAAAGAGGAGCTTAATGTATTGGCAGCTACTGATAATATTGATGATGCGAAGCAAGCTTTCAACTCTTTTAGTGAAAAATTTGAACAGATATAAAGGGCTTTTACAATGAAGCAACAAGGTTTACAAAACAAGCTAAGACTGATCAGTCTTTTTCCGATATTGATCCTTTTTTCAATTACAAGTTATTATGTTTATAACTCCTATACAAACTATCAGGCTGCTCAGCAACTCAAAGACAGACTTACACAGAACAAGTATATCAATGAACTGATAGAAAACTTTTCCAAAGAACGTGGTATGACGGTTATGTACCTTGGAAACTCTTCCCCTGCTTTATTGAAATCTATTGAGCAGCAAAGAAAGATTGTTGATGAAAAACTGCAATTCTATCTTCTAAAAACTAAAAAAAACACCGCCTTACACAATCATGAAAAAGGCTCAGAGAGCTGCCCTACATGTGTCAATATGCAATCTATTTCTATTTTTATGAAAGAGATAAAAAAGGTCAGAGCATTGGTTGACAAAAATGCCGTTAGCTTTGATGATGTTTATAATAAAGTTTATGATTCCCTCATTCAACGAGAGATATATCAGCTTGAAACACTCAGTGCAAACCAAATAGATCAAAAGATCAACCTACTCTCTTCTATCTATCTCTACACTGTAAAAGCCAAAGAGTTTACAACAAAAGAGAGAGATTTCATCTCCTATAAAATAGCAAGTAAACAACCCTT
Source organism: Sulfurimonas sp. (assembly GCA_026996295.1). Classification (GTDB taxonomy): domain Bacteria; phylum Campylobacterota; class Campylobacteria; order Campylobacterales; family Sulfurimonadaceae; genus Sulfurimonas. The sequence goes on along the minus strand of JALWLL010000064.1, from coordinate 6,665 downwards.
AAGTACACTTGATTACAGCCATTGGATCTCTCTCATAGCAAAAGCGGGTTCCATCAACTATGAGATACTAAAAGATGAAAAGATCATCAAGGAGCTTGACAGCCTGTTTAAAAATGAAGATGCGATTGAACTCTTTGAAGATATTGACGCCCAAAGAACTGCCATCATGTCCAGTGGGGGGAAAACAAACTATTCTATCACCCCTGAAGCATGGTTTACAATGCTTTCTCAAAAAGCAAGTATATTTACACAAACGGAAGATGTACTTCTCAAATCTATGGAGAGTAGAGCAGAATATATACAGGGGAATGCTCTTCAAGTACTCAGTATAGCATTGAGTATATGGATCGTTTCTGTTATCTTGGCAGTAGTTGGTTACTTACTGACAAGAGAGCTTACAAACAATATTGCCAATCTTGAAGAGGTTCTTAGAAGGGTTGCTGCAGATACTGACAATATCGATGTCAACAGCATAAATATCAACCTTCATACAGAGCAAGGTACCCTTCGAGCCTATGAACTTCTTGAAAAGATCATCGATCAAACGAGACGCGATAAAGAAGCAGCTCAAGAGGCAAGTGAAGCCAAGTCTATGTTCTTGGCAAATATGTCACATGAGATCCGCACGCCGCTCAACGGTATTGTCGGGTTTACGGAACTTCTTAAAGATACAGGTCTTAAAGAGGAACAAGAAGAGTTTGTTGAGATTATTGAGAAAAGTTCTGAAAATCTTCTCGAGATCATCAACAATATCCTTGACCTCTCAAAAATCGAAAGTAATAAACTTGAGATTGAAAATATTGTCTTTAATCCGATCAACGAGTTTGAAAGTGCAGTGGAAGTATATGCTGTTCGAGCAAGTGAGAAAAACATCAACCTTGGATGTTTTATAGATCCGTCACTTGAACAACCGCTCAAAGGTGATCCGACCAAGCTCAAAGAGGTTCTCATCAATCTTCTTTCCAATGCTGTAAAATTTACAAGCAGCGCTGGTTCTATCAACGTAAACATAAGAAAGCTCGGATCCACTGCAGATGGTCATACACGTATCAAATTTGAGGTTCAAGACAGTGGTATAGGTGTAACAAGTGAGCAAAGATCAAGAATATTTGAAGCATTTTCACAGGCAGATACAAGTATTACACGCAAATATGGAGGAACCGGGCTTGGTTTAACTATATCCAGCAGATTTATAGAACTTATGGGGGGTCAGTTAGACCTCTTTAGTGCACCGGGAGAGGGGACAACATTTTTCTTTACACTCGACTTTGAAGAGATAGAAACTTTAAATGAGTCAGCCCAAAACTCATTTGCAAACCTCAATGTTTTGATTCCAGAATCTGAGCATAAAACAAAGATGCAAGAAACCTACCTAAAAGAGTACCTTGATTTTTATGGCGTCACGTATTCTGTATTTAAAAGTATTGAGGAAGTACAAACACTCCAGGAGAGAGAAAACTTTGATCTTATTTTTGTAGATTTTGAATATACGAACAAAAATGAGCTTGAAAAATATGCTGAGCTTTCTCAAGCACTTGTACTACTTACAAAATCAAATAATATGAAACAAATAGACTCTTTTAACTTAGAGATCTTTAAAACATTATATGAACCACTGAATATAACAAAAATAAAACAGGTTTTAGAGAACTATCATGAACAGGATATAGATACAGCAAAAACCAAAAAATATTCTAAAAAATATGATGATACGGGTGACTCTAAATTTGAAGCAAATGTTTTGGTGGCAGAAGACAATATTATTAACCAAAAACTGATCCGTCGTACCCTTGAGGAGATAGGTTTGAATGTTAGTATCGCTTCTAACGGTCTTGAAGCATTCCAAAAGAGAAAAGATGAGGAGTTTGATCTGATCTTTATGGATATACAGATGCCTTTTCTTGACGGAGTTGAAGCGACCAAAGAGATTTTAGAATATGAAGAGGATTATAATCAGCCTCATGTTCCAATCATTGCCTTGACTGCCAATGCCCTCAAAGGGGACAGAGAACGTTTCCTTGCAGCCGGTCTTGATGAGTACACAACAAAACCTCTTGTACGTTCAGAGATCATCACCTTACTAAATCACTTCTTAGCAGACAAGATCACTCAAGAGGAAAAAGTGACAACTCCTGAAGAAAAAACACCACCTAAAGCTGCTAAACCTATTTTGAAAAAAAGAAAAAAACAAACACTAAGCCAAGAGCAATACAGCGCAGATATACTCATAGCAAAACAGAACCCTTTTGCTTTAAAGCTTTATGTCAAGCTGCTTAACACTTTCAACCATAGCTTTGAGGTTGCCTCTACGGTTCAAGAGCTTGAAAAACTAACAGCAACAAACTCTTATAAAGTGATACTTCTTGATAAAGAGATAGACAACCTTAATATTGATGAAATCACATCCAAAATAAAACAGCTAGCAAAAGAAAAAGGTTTAAGTACTCATACAGTACTTTTATCCTCACAAGAGAGCGCAAACAATTTTGAGCATGTAGATGAGGTTATTCCAAATATAGTCAATAAAGGGCTTTTAAAAGCTATATTTGACAAATGGTTATAAGGGGTTATGATGTCAAATACAAACTTAGTGGTATTAACAGTAGATGATGACCTGATCAACTTAAAACTTCTCAAATCAATGCTGCTCAAAAGTGGTTTTGTTGCAGAAGTTATCGAAGCAAAAAACGGTTCTGATGCTATAGGTCATTTAAAAAACAGAAATGATATAGATCTGATACTTCTAGATATCATCATGCCTATTATGAACGGTTTGGAGATGCTTCAGGTTGTTCGCGCCGATGACAATCTCAAACAACTTCCTGTCATTATGCTTACTACAGATGAAACGAAAAAGGGGGAAGCTTTAGATCTTGGAGCAAACGGCTTCTTGATGAAGCCCATCAGGCGAGAAGACCTGATCGCCAAAATATCTACCTTGATGGTATGATATTATATACTATATAAGTACCTCTTTTAGCACCTCTTCTATTCGACTCACTCCTGTGATCTCAAGAGAGTCTTTCACCTCTTTTGGGATATCATCAATATCTCTCTCGTAGTTTTTCAACGGAATCAACACCTTGCTCATACCCGCCTTATGTGCAGCGATCAGCTTCTCTTTAAGTCCTCCAATCGGAAGTACGTTTCCACTTAAAGAAACCTCTCCTGTCATAGCTATATCTGAACGTATCTCTTTTGAACTCAGTATGGAAGCTATCACGCTCACCATCGCTATACCTGCACTTGGACCATCTTTTGGTGTTGCACCGTCAGGAACATGTATGTGAAGATCGTAACGCTTGTACACCTCGCTTGGATCTACTTGAATATCCTCCTCTTTCTCTTTATATGTAAGAGGAATATTATCGATAGTAATAATAAGCTTTCTGTTGTCTATAAGTGTTTTGACAACACTCATAGCGATCCTTGCACTCTCTTTCATAACATCACCCAAACTACCGGTGAGTTGCATAGTACCTTTGCCTTTGATACGGATACTCTCAATCTTAAGAACATCCCCGCCTACAGCAGTCCATGCCAAACCATTCACTACACCGATCACCGGTACCTTGTTTGTTTTCTCGATCTCAAAAACACTTTTGTCAAAAAATTCTTTGAGATTTTTTAAACTCACAGATACCTTGTTTATCTCAGGGTGCAGCAGTATCTCACGTGCTGCTTTTCTACACATCTCAGCGATCCGTCTGCGAAGGTTACGCACACCCGCTTCTCGTGTATAACTATGTATCAGTTCTTTAAGTGCCGGCTTTGAAATACTTAGCTCGGAATTTTTCAAGCCGTGTTTTTTCAACTCCTGTGGAATCAAATAACGCTTGGCAATCTCAAGTTTCTCCTGAGGGGTGTAGGAGCTCACTGTAATAAATTCCATTCTATCACGTAGAGGTGCCGGGATGCGACCAACATCATTTGCCGTTGCAATAAAGATAACATCACTAAGATCAAGATGAAAGTTCAGATAATAATCTCGAAACTCTTTGTTTTGCTCCGGATCCAGAATCTCTAAAAGAGCAGCCGTAGGGTCACCCCTTTGTGAACGCGTTATCTTATCTATCTCATCAAGAACGATAACAGGATTTATTTTTTTTGCATCAATAAGTCCCTGTGTTATGCGTCCTGGCATTGCACCGACATAGGTTCTTCTATGACCTCTTAACTCATTCACATCTTCAAGTCCACCGAGTGCGATCCTTACAAGTGGACGTTTGAGTGCTGTTGCTATAGAGTTTGCCAACGATGTCTTACCCACACCCGGAGGTCCGGAAAAACATAAAATAGCCCCTGCCGCTTTTTCATTTGAGATACCGCGAAGCTCTAAGAGCTCTTTTACGGCAAAATACTCCACAATCCTCTCTTTGGGTTTTTTCAAAGAGAAATGGTCCCTATCAAGCTGAGTCTCAACATCGGAGATCTTCAAAGCTTTTTTAGACTTATCGCCAAACGGAATCTCAAGTACCCAGTCCAAATAGGTCTGTGTCATGGAAGCATCAGATGAATCAGGATGCATACGAGAAAATCGCTCTATCTGCTTGGCGATCTCTTTGTAGGCATCTTCACCCATTTTCTCTTTTTTGGCTTCTAGTTTTTTACGGTACTCCTCTATCTCCTCTTCTCTGGCAGTATCGGTTCCAAGCTCTTTTTGTATCTGTTTGAGTTGCTCTTTTAAGAAGTACTCTTTGTTGACCTTTTCTATATGCGTATGTACTTTTGAGCGTATCTCACGCTGAAGCTTGTTTGCTTCTATCTCCTCTATGAGATAATCTATAAGAAGCAAGAACCTTTTTTCCGTATCGGTCTCAACAAAAAGTTTGTATGCTTGCTCTTTTTTAAGCTTTACCGTACTGCATATAAGATCAATGATACGGTTGTGGTCATGGTTCTCCTCTATGGTTCTAAGAAGATCGGGTGGAAAATAGTTACTCACACCGGAGAGAGTTCTCACCTTTTCACGTACCACTTCCAAGATAGCATCGATCTTAAGAGAATCAACATTCGTAGCCTCGAGCACATCTACATGTGCAATCATTGGATCATCATCAACTTGGTAAAGCACTTTGGCTCTTGCAAGCCCTTGAAATAGCACCTTTACTCTTCCATCAGGCAGTGCTACTTTTCTCATGATCGAACCAACGACACCCGCATCATACAAAGCATCAAAGTCTCTTTGTGTTTCATGGGAAGGTTTTGTCGGGCAGACAAGAACCAGTGAGCTCTCTTCCATAGCTTTGGCAGCCGCTTTAATATTACTCTCATCACTTAAAAAAAGTGGGCTGATCATAAAAGGGTATAAAAAAAGTTCATCTTCTGCTATAACAGGTATATCAGCAGGAAAATCACCATAATTGCTTAGTTTCATGTTTGTTCCTAGTTTATTTCTTTATTTTGTGTTGTATTATCATCAGTTACCGAATTTCTTGAGACAACGCTTCTGGTATCTGGAACTAAAAATCCGTACCAACTCTCAGTACCGTCACCCTCAAACCAAGCACGATACCATGGAGTTTTTGCTCTGTCAATTTCACTCCACTTTATCCAAGGCTGAGGTTTGAGCGCTCTGTAGTACGCTGCACTTTTTGGCTTGTCAATTCTTTCATACAGATCAGCTATGGTCTCATTGAGTACTGCCTGTGCCAAATAGAGTCTTGTTATCATTGTATCGATAATCTCATAATACATAGAATTCGGGTAGTTGCGTTTAAACTTCTCCCCCTCATCAATAGCTTCTTGGATCAGCGCCTGATCCCTTCTGGGATTAGGCAATGCCAAATACTTGGCTTTTATTTTTAAAAACTCTGCAAACTCTTTTTCATTTGGAGTTGCATACCTTTTTATATACTCATTTAAGAAGTGTTCAGCTAAAAGATACTCTTCATATTGCATATGAGTTATTGCCAAGATCATTGTAGCTTCTGGAAGTAAAGGGGAACCTATATGCTCGCCCTGTAAAGAGCTGTAGTAACTATCAGCCTTTTCAAGGTTTCCGTTTGAAACAGACTCAACTATTTTTCCATACCAAAAAGCAGCCGGTTTGTTATACTCTTCTATATCTTTGGAACATCCGCTTAAAAATATAAAAGTTACAAACAGTGTTATCATTAGATTCAATTTTAGACTCATATATTTTTTTCCTCTTTATTAATAGGGTGTTATTCTACCCAAAAGAGTTATAGTTCTCTTTAAAGTAGGTACAATTTATGCTTAAAGTGATATAATTATTACTCGATATAATAGTAAGAAAAAAATACTCAAAGGTTTTTTATGAAATTTGATATATGTGTACCTCTGTTGGGATTTGAGAACATCAAACGTGTCGATCTGCAAAGGATAGATGATATTTTTGTAAAGATGCAGGCTTTAGAGGATGAACATGTTTCATTTACACTCATTGATCCTTTTGTACTGAGAGATTATGATTTTGAAATTCCGGATAACATCCAAAAGTTACTACAGATCGATGAAAAATCAAATATACTTATTTTAAATATAGTGCTTATTCAGACACCTATTGAAGATTCTGTTGTCAATTTCATCGGCCCTCTTGTACTCAACACCGACAACAAAAAAGCAGCACAGATTATTTTACCCGAATCAACAAACTACGGTGTTGCAGAAAAGATTTCAACTTTTTTAAACTAAATACCTTA
>JALWLL010000063.1 GCA_026996295.1 Sulfurimonas sp. | reverse complement strand
TAATTGTTGTTATTAAGTCTATTTACTTGCTTAGTTTTCAATGATCTCAAACAATCTTCAAAACCTCTACTCGAAGTCTCTTGAAGCCTAAACTTTAGGTCTCTTTGTTTGTGGACGGGAATTATAGAAAAATTCACCCCTATTGTCAAGTGTTTTTTGTCTGAATTTGTAAATTCTTTAAAATTTATGTTACATATCTTCTAAAATCACCTAAAAAGTTTTAAATCGGTAATATGTGCATACCCAGTTTCAGGTTCTATACTTATAACTATATACCCTTCCGACTCATTAATTAACTTTATTGTACATGCTCTACTTAAAAGTTTACCTTTTTTATAGGCACTCACATAGGTTGCCAAAGAATCTTTAATTGGTCTCCCATAATGATCAAACGATACTCTTCGAGTTCTTGAACTACATCCACCACCAAATTCATACTTTTCTATATCATAGGATAAACCTAAGTTCATTTTTTTATTTGCAGCAACATCGCTTGTTTTAAGTATTCCGGTATAACCTCCACTTAAATATTTACTCGGATCTGTTGGGTCAACTGCTAATTCAGTCAAACCCGGTTTTGCATCATCATCATCTGTTGCATTATCAGAAAAAATACTATAAGCTAGTTTGTGCTTTGTATCATATGATTGACCAAAAATAATTTGCCACCTTTTTTTATACCAATCTTTGTCATGTGGATTATATTTGTCATCAGTGATTGCTAAATGTTGGGTATACCTTATGTCTGAGATCAATTGGAATGCAGCTTGTTCGAGAAGATTTGATTTCATACGGGGAATTATTTCGATTGCTAATATTCCTATGAGGACTATTGCAAACACAAGCTCTAAAATAGTAAAAGATTTTTTCATATTTGCTTCTTATCATAATAAATGATAAATTATAGCAAATCTATTTTTAAATGTTATTTGATATTATAAAGATCCAGGGAAATTCCCTGAATCATATAGAGATAAGATTTATATTTTTTCAGCTTTTTGTACATCATAAAGAATATCATCCATTGGATGTCTATACATTGGCATTGCCAAACGTTTTTCATCAAGTATGTGGCCGATAAAACCAATTGAACGTCCCACAATAAAGAATGCGTTCAGTGTACCTGAGGAGATAAATTCATCAATTTCTGTTTCAGAGTAGCCTAGTGCTCTCCACATGTCTACCATTAAGATACCGATTGTTCCATCGACATTAAGAATTAAGTTCTCTTTTTTTGATGTTGTCAACTGCTCAACAGTTAATGCATAATCAAGCAATGGTGTAGATGGGAAATATTCTTTAGCAAAATTTTTCAAGCCTTCAACACGCAAATCTGGATTTTTAAGAGACTTGATTCTATGCCCAATACCAGGAATTGGGATCCCTAACTTTTTCATATGATTTAAAAATGCTTTAGGATCAAGGTTGTTATCATCTGCATATTTAAAATGTTCCGCAGCTCCATCTATAGCACCACCAAAACGAGGACCAATTGTCAAAAGACCTGTTACTAATGACTCAACAACAGATTTTCCTGCACGTGCTGTCACTTTACAGTTATGTGCACCAGAAACTGCCGGACCGTGATCAGCAACAGTTTTTAGCACAGTCTCAATAAAGTCTGTAGCCCATTTTGGATATTGTTTTTTAAACCATAAAAGTGATATAACATCACCAATGCCCTTACCTGTATCTGGAGTAGCAACGGAAGAAATTGGGAAGCCTGCGTACGTTGCTTCATCTCCTCTATCATCTGAAATAGTACAGATAAACTGCTTACTTCTTCTTACTTTTGGTACTATATTAATCTCCGGTTCTTGAATTTCACTAATCGTACCATTTGCTAACAATTCATTGTAGACTTTATTAATTGTTGCAGGTAAATCATTGAAGCTTTCTGGTACATAAATACCCGCTTCAGCCATTGCTTTGTTCTTAGCTGCAGCAGTTTCAGCATCAGCATTTGCAGATGCACCCGCATGACCAAACTGTACTCCCGAACTAAAATGTTTAGCAATTGTACCAATACACCATGCAATAACCGGCTTTGTAATTTCACCGGACTTGATAGCTTCTATTACTTTATACTCTTCAGTTCCACCAACTTCACCAAGAAGAACCATATATTTTACATCAGGGTTTTTTTCCATTCTCAACATATTGTCAATAAAAACTGAACCTACAAATCTATCACCACCGATTGCTACACCTTCTGCAATACCATCAGCATTAATAGCAATAATATTTGAAAGCTCATTAAAAAGCCCCCCTGAACGAGTTACAAGTCCACATGAACCTGCGCGGTGAAGTTTAGAGTTAATAATATTATCTATAGTACCTCCAATATTTGCAATTTTAAATGCACCCGGAGCGATAGCACCAACAGTAGCTGGTCCAATAACTGTAACACCTGCGTTTCTTGCTGTATGATTCATTTTTCTTGCAAGTCTTTCAGGAATACCTTCTGCTGTAACCATGATAGATTTGAATCCACCAAGCTCTACTGCTTCCATCGTAACATCATAAGCTGTTCTAAAAGAAGCAAAATTTAAAAGCACATCTGCATTTGGATGCGCTTTTTTTGCATCTGCAGTTGATTTAAACAATGGAACCATAATCTCATCCGGTCCCCAGAAAAATTTTTCAAATTTGTTACCACTTGTTGGAGCAACAATAGCTGCTACAGAAGGAGTTTCCCTTTTAATAGTATAATCATAATCTAACATTCTCTGGATTGCAGTTTTGTTGTTGTTCCAAAAAATTGCCTGTGTATCTCTAGTATATAATTTATTCATCTTATCCCCTTACTTCTCTAATGCCATTCTTACAATGTCAGTAACATGTGTTTCTGGTCCATAAACTTCAATATAAAGACCGAGTCTGTCCGCAGCTTCTTTGATATCTTTGAGACCTTTTTCATAGTTTGGCCCACCACGACGAACATAGATTTTAGTATTATGCTCTTTCATTTTTTCTGCATTTTCTTCAAAAGATTGGATAATACCGGTAAATGTTTTGGCAACATCTGTAAAGTTTGCAATAGCTCCACCAATGATAAGAACTTTATCTTCACCCTTTGGATCTTTATGACGAGTCATTAAATCTATAACCGTATCTGCATAGAATTTTGTTTCACCGGTAGTTGGACCACCTGAATACTCACCATAGTTTGCAAGATCTGCAATAGAACCACCGTTTGCTTCTGCAAAGTCAGCAATAGTATCAGCATATACAACAGAGGCACCACCACCGGCAACCATAGTCCATACTCTACCCATCGGATTGAGAATAGTAAGCTTTAATGATGCACCAGATTTTGAATCAGCTTCAGCAATAGCTTTCTCTTCTGGAGATTGATCTTCCATACCAAATGCAGTTGGATACTCAATATCACCCCATGTATCTTTCATCATAAAGCCTGCAGTGTCATCTAAACGAGCAACTAGATCAAGAATGGCCATGTTATTGTTCTCTAGCATAACAATCGGGTTGATTTCTAAATAGGCAAAGTTCATATCTCTGTAAAATTTGAAGAACGCTATTGCAAAAGATGTGAAGCTTTCTCTGTCTTTAGCAGGGATATCAGAAGGCACATTTGCTTTTATAGCATGCTCCATATCTGCATCAGACATATCAATAGGGATAACTACTTCATTTACCTTTTCATCCCAACCTTCTTCAACTTCCATTCCACCTTCAGCCGACATATAAAGCACATCATCTTCACCTACACATGTTGCAGAAATATAATACTCTTGTTCTTGAGTATGTGGAGTAAATGGCTCAACAATAAAATGAGTCAATGTTCCATGCTGACCAGTTAAAAGAGTAGTTGGATGAGATGTTTTTTCATCAATCCATTTTGCAGCTACTTCCAATGATACATCACCCGGTTTTTTATCCTTAAACAATACTAGATCATTCTTACCTCGCTTACCAAATAACATATCCGGCTTAGCAACTAGTGGTTCTTGCTTTAGCCACTCAAAACCATGTTCCTCAGCTTTTGCTAAAAGTTCTGCTCCACTTGTTACTAAAACAGACTTAAATCCATAATGAAACCCACTAAAATAATTTTCCCATTGTTTAGAAAATAATGCTTTACCATCATACTCTCGTATCGCTTTTTGAGCCATAGAAACTCCCTATTTTGATATTTGAGGCTTATTTTAGCATATCTTATTAAATTAATATCATCAGTTAATACTTAGGAATGAATAGATCTATTTATTGTTTATATTTGTAACATACGCAGAATACACGGGTTTGTTTTTGTAACTAATAGTTACATTTAAAGCGTTTTCAGACACTACTTTTCTTTCACTCAGTATATACTGTTGACATTCTTTTATGCCATAAAACCTAAGTCTTAAAGCGAGACTTTTTTTGGTATGAACACAGTTTATATTTTTCTTTTTTAACTCCAAAGCGAGCTCTTTTGCAACATGCATTTTGTATGCGAAGTGTTTTTGAGGTTCATCAAGTACTAAATAAAAATATTTATTGAAAAGCACAAAAATACTGTTTAATGTTAAAAAAAGTAGAGCAATAGTAAATAAAACTCGGTATTTTGTTCGAAACCTTTTCAGTCGTACCCTGTATGAACTATAAAAAGTTTGTGCTCCCAAAGGAAGTGCTACGATCAAATAAGGAGCAAACTGTTCTATTGCAACTCTTTGTCTGAAAGAAAGTAAAAGTGAAAGTATCAAGGCAGTAGAAGAGATAAACCATAAAAGATCTATCTCTTTTGTTAAAAAGCGTCTGTAAAGAATATAAAACAAATATATAAAAATGATTGGTGTAAAAACTGCTGCATATATACCAATAGAATCTAAAAAATGCCCTTTGGGAAGGCCTTGAGTATTAAAGCCATAAAGATATAAAGAGATACTTATGAGTACTACATTCAATAAAAGAAACTTTGTATCTTTTGTATAAAGTGCATACAAAGATAATGCAATAAACAAATAGATAAATCCGCCATCTATAAACATATAAGTGAGAAGTAAAACATATAAACTTAACTTGTACTTGCTTATTTGCGTTACCTGATATACATATATAAATAATAATAGTCCAAAGATGATGATACCCGCACTGTCTACAATAATTGCAGAACTTATAACCCCGGGAAGTAATACAAAAACCAAAATAAGCCACAGTCTATTGGACTCATTGCAAATATATTGTTTTGAAATTTTATAGAGTAATAAGACACTGCTAAGGTGCAAAAGTATCATAGGAAAACGAAGCGCAAAATCATTATGACCAAAAAGAGCTATCGAACCTTTTATTAACAGTTGAAGAAAAGAGATATCACCATAAAGCAGACTTGCTTCATGATATGATATAGAAAGCTCGCTTGTTTGAAAAAACAAAACCGATACATCTATTCCTAAAATTAAGAATAAGATGATTTTATATCTCATAACTTTAAAAAGTTTCCTATTATTTCATGTCCATATTCACTCATTATCGACTCTGGATGAAACTGAACACCATATATTGGTTTATTTTTTACCTTTAAACCCATGATCTCATCATCATCGGTTGAGTATATGGTAGGCTCTATCGAATCTGGCAAGGTATCTTTATCTACGATCAGTGAGTGATATCGAGTTGCCGTAAACTCCTGAGGCAGTCCCTCAAATATGGGACATACACCACTTTGCTTCATAATAGATGTCTTACCATGCATCATATTTTTGGCACGTACAACATCTCCCCCAAAGACCTGAGCAATACTTTGATGTCCCAAACAAATACCGAGTATTGGAAGTTTATCTTGAAAATATTCTATAACTTCCAGAGTTACTCCTGCCTCATTGGGAGAGGCCGGTCCCGGAGAGATAATAATTTTGCGAGGATCTAATTTTTCAATCTCCTCTACATTCAGCTCATCATTTCTTACAATTTTCAAATCAGCCCCAAGTTCGCGACAGTACTGAACAATATTGTACGTAAAACTATCGTAATTATCTATCATTAAGACCATTTAGTTTAACCTTTTAATTTCTCTTTGAGAATAATTTTACCTGCTTCAACCCCAGGTTGATCATAAGCATTAATATACATAAATTTTGCACACACAGAGGTTAAGAGCTCGTACTCATACATGAGACTTGCTATACTTCTTTCATTGATACTGTCAATAGCAATCACGTCACATGGAATATCTTTAAGATTGTTAATAGACTCTATCGTTGCATCCGCTTGCATCGTAATAAGCTTGGAGAATTCCAAGTTATTTAAATAATCCAATTCTTTTAAACCCTCCAGTTCTACAGCAGGAATTTTCAAATCATTATTAAAATTATTAATTTTTATAACGGTGACTGTCTTATCTCTTTTACCCTCAACAATCAGCTGCAAAAACGAATGTTGATCTATCGGCCCTATGATCCCGATAGGGGTTAAACCTTGTCTTGTATTATTACTATCAACTTTACCTAGAGATTCACCCCAAAGTTGGATATACCACTTGTTAAAACTCTCCAAACTCGAAGAGTATGAAAAAACTACATTTATATTGAAACTATGCTTATACTCAGTAAAAAATCTTGCCTTTTTCACTATTTTTTTATAATGTGACTTTTTACTAAAAAAAGAATCATGAACAAGCCTGATCCCTTGAAGAAGCTCTTCAATATCGATACCTACAATGGCTAAAGGTACAAGTCCTACAGCACTAAATACTGAAAATCTTCCACCGACATTTTGAGGGATTTCAAAGGTTTTAATATTATGAAATTGTGCATATCTATTTAACTTAGAGTTATCTTCTGTTATGATAAGGGAGTTGTTTTTATCGATACGAACTAACGAATGGATATATTTTAAAATCGATATTGTCTCAACAGTTGTTCCCGATTTTGAGATAACAATAAAAAATGTGTCCTGTAAATTTAATGATTCAACCTTGGAAACAATATCAACGGGATCAGTACTTTCTAAAAAATAAAGTTGTTTTTTGAGCTCTTTAGAATGTTTTAAAAAATCATAAATAGCAGATGTTCCCAGTGTACTGCCGCCAATCCCGATAACTAACACATTGGAGTATTGAACAGACTCAGCATACTCTTTATAAGAGCTGATATCTTGCAGAGCTAAATCGTAATAGCCTATGCATTCTTTTTCTTGTAAAATTTCATCAAAGAGCTCTTCATCTGATATGATCGGTTTAAAATTATCACTGTAATACATTAGTTTTTACTTTTGTTTATCATAAAAATAATTTGTAGCCTCTACAAAGCCATCAACACTTCCACAATCAAATCTTTTTCCACTAAATTGAAAAGCTATCACTTTTCCCTCTTTGGCTTGCGTTAATAAAGCATCTGTAATTTGAATCTCACCACCTTTTCCCGGCTTGGTCTCTTTTAAAATCTCAAAAATATCCGGTGTTAAAATATAGCGACCTATGATTGCTAAGTTTGAGGGTGCATCTTGAGGATCAGGTTTTTCAACCATATCATTAACTCTTACAATATTTTTCTCAATTGTCTCTCCTGCAATCACACCATATTTTTTTGTTTCCTCTTTTGGCACCTCTTCAACAGCAACTACAGAGCATTGATATTTCTCATAGACCGCGATCATCTGAGATAAAACTGATTCACCATCTGCATTATCACAAAGATCATCTGCTAAGATAACCGCAAATGGCTCATCTCCAACTAAAGTTTCTCCGGTTAAAATCGCATGTCCAAGACCCTTCATCTCTCTTTGTCTTGTATAAGAAAAGGTACACTTCTCAATAACATCTCTTGTTTCTCTCAGTAAGTACTCTTTTGATGTACCTTTTATTTGATTCTCAAGTTCATAAGAGATATCAAAATGATCTTCAATCGCTCTTTTACCACGACCCGTCACAATTGCCATAGTTCCCATCCCGGCACTGATCGCTTCCTCTACGCCATACTGCAAAAGAGGCTTTGTCAAAACAGGCAACATCTCTTTTGGTATGGCCTTTGTAGCAGGTAAAAATCTTGTGCCATAGCCTGCTGCAGGGAATAAACACTTTCTTATTTGTGAACTCTTCTCCATTTAAACTACCTTTTATTCCATTGATAATATTTTAAAACTTTAAAAAATAGAGTATATCTTCTTTGCTCTTTTATTTAACTTACTCTTGAAACTGAGCCTTATTTATTTTTAACAGACTCACCTGTTCCAAGTAAAACTGCTATCCATTGAGTATTAGTATTGGCATCTAAGACTATTTTTGCCATAATTGTCAAAGGGATCGATAGCAACATCCCTACTGGACCAAGCAACCATCCCCAAAACAGTAATGATAAAAATACCACTAAGGTAGAAAGCCCTAAACCTTTGCCCATCACCTTTGGCTCAACCACAGAGCCAATGACAACATTAATAGCTACATAGATAGATGCGACAATAACAGCACTTACGCTTCCAAGTTGCACCAAAGTCAAAAGTACTGCAGGAACGGCAGCAATAATCGATCCTATATTGGGAATAAAATTCAGTAAAAAAGCCAACACAGCCCATAAAAATGGATAATCCGTCCCAACAAGGACAAGGGCAAGCCACACAACTAAACCGGTCACAAGGGAGATCAATGCTTTAAGCACCATATACTCTTTGATTTGCTTAAATATCTTATCTATATGCACAATGGTGTTTTTATCACTAAAGTTTACTTTATCGGTAAAATGTTTGGACTCTAACATCATAAATATAACTGTCAATAAAATTATAAACCCATTTGTAAATACAGACCCCATCCCTTTGAGCAAAGAACTGGCAAAGATCATGATCTGCTTCGTACTAACAAGGCTTGAGAGTTCATTTAAAGGCAGAGCAATTGCATACTTTTCGCTTATTACCTCCAAGTGCATATAATATTGAGACAACTGCTGTTCATAAAAGTCTATATTTGAATTAAACTCTTGAATGGATGATCCGATAAGTTTCACGACAAGTCCTATCACAATAATAAATAGAACCATTATAAGTGTCAATGACAAAGCATCAGGTAAGCCTTTTTTACTAAAAAATCTATAGGAAGGGGAAAGGATGATAGCCAAAAACAAAGAGAGCAAAAACGGTACAATAATTTCAGAGGCACTCTTTACACCTGCTAAGACAATGACAACGCTTGCCATCACAATGAAATAGTATCCAAGATCATGCTGTTTCACGGCTTCCCTTTAATTTTGTATCTGTTTTTTATTTGTAAGTTGCTGTAAATAATTTGAAATATTTATGAGTGAAAATGTTACTATAAATATCATTAAACCCGGGAAAAAGCTAACCCACCATGCAATTTCCACAACATCTTTGCCCCCACTGAGTATAGTACCCCAGCTCATTTGTGGAGCAACAATACCCAGTCCCAAAAAGCTAAGCCCCGATTCTGCAAGAATTGCCCCTCCAACACCAAAAGTAAAACTTACAAAATAAATAGGAGCCAATAAGGGAGCATAATATTTAAACAAAATTTTACTCTTAGGGACATTGGCAATATTTAGTATCTTGATATAAGGCTTGGAAGTTATGGAAAAACTCTCAGAACGTATGAGCCTAGCCGTTGTCATCCACCCTGTAATAGATATGATCACTATTAGCACAAGAGCCGATGCATTGACGTAAGAAACAAGTGCCAAGAGTAAAAAGAAAGTTGGGAAAGTTAAAAAAAGATCTACCATAATCACAAAAGATTTATCTACAACACCTCTAAAGTATCCCGCCATAGAACCAAAAATCAAACCAATAAAAGAAGCAATAAACGCACTACCAACGCCAATAATCAAAGAGATCTTGCCACCTTCTATGAGTCGTGCCAAAAGGTCTCTTCCAAGCCTGTCTGTTCCAAGCAAATACTCAAACGAGGGTGCAGAGAGTATGGCATCTGTATGCAGTGTACTTGGATCAACGCTATACACGAAGGAACCTGCGAATGAAAATAAAAAAACAAAAGCCAACACCGATATACTAAAAATTGGCATAAGAGAGGTACACTTTGATTATTGCTTTATTCCAAGAAGCGTTTGCATCATCTGATCTATTGTTGTAATGATCTTTGCTGCAGCACTATAGGATGTCTGGTATTTGATAAGGTTTGTCATCTCCTCATCTATACTTACTTTTGAAACCGATGCATATTCCAACTCTGTTGCATTAAACTGTGTTGTAACGGTTTCATTTCTTAGTATTGCAGAGTTTGTAGCTGTCCCCACTTCTGTTGCTATAATATCAAACATCCCATATGTCGTTGTAGTATAGTCAATACTTCCTGTTTGAAATGTGTACTCTTCAAACTGATGCTGTACCATATCAAGTGCTACGTTGCTGTCGCCTGCTAGGGAGGTTGCTCCTGCTGAGATAAGTGTTGGGTTATCCGCATATTTCAAATTAAGCCCGATATTGCTTGCGCTGTCTCCATCGAGATATCTATTCATTCCTAAGGCACCGGCAAAATTTGTACCACTAGAAAAAGAATCATCAGGTAAAACATCTCGAATAGCAAAAGTATACCCCTGCGACTTCGCCAAAGGATCCATCTCTAATTCCAGTCCGTTACCTTGGGCATACGTTGCCCAATTAAAAGTAATATAATCATCTATATCATTATTAGCATTGCCATCTGCATTATCATCAACAGTCGCTTCAATTTGTCCTTGAATAGAATTTGATCCTACTATTCCTGTCATACTTGTTGCCGCATCAATACTGATAACTCTTTTGCCAGCTTCATTTCCATCTATATCGTAAACAATAAGTTCAAATGAACCTTCATTTATATTTAAAGGTGATGAAACAAGGGAGTTCGTCGGATTAAGATCTAATAAATTTGATTCCATCTTTGTAGTTGATGTTTGCGCATAAATATTGTTTGTTGACTCCACCAAACCTTTGGCAAAAGCATCCATCTGATCAAGGGTCTTTTGAATTATTCCATCTTCTGGTTTACCGGTTACCGGATCAATCTCTCCACCTCTAAGATCAAGTATTGCACCTATTTTTCCGCTTGTTATATTTTCTTCCATAGGTATCAAAGTACCGTCTTGTCTCTCATAAGAGATAGAATAATACCCATAACTATTAGCTTCATTATCTAGTTTTAAAGGGTGGTAGGTCCCACCGTCAACTATATTAAACCCATTAACACTTAAAGTATAACTTCCGGTTTTCAAGTTAGATGAACTGTCTACTTGTATATTGGACTCCAGTTGTCCCGAAGTTGCTTCAGCCCCTATGAGTCTTGCGAGATCCCGTTCTATCAGGTTTCTTTTATCCCGCAGATCATTAGCTGTGTACACATCTCCGGCTTCAGCTGTATCTATTGCTCTGTTGATACTTGCTAGCTCTTTGGCCAAGGAGTTAACCTCATCTATATTTACAGAAAGTTCATCATTAACCTGTTGCTGTAGAGTATCTATCTGCTCTTGAGTTTGCTGTATATGAGAGGAGAGGGTCTCTGTTTGCTGTGCAAGTGCTACTTTAATGGAGTCATTATTAGGGTTATCGGCAAAAGTTTGCCACATGTCATAGTAGGCTGTCAAGTCTGACTTGATGCCGACCCCATCTATTTCAGGAAAATATGTCGAAAGTTCATTCAGTGTTTTTGTTTCATAGTCACTGTACTCTTTATCTCCGGATACACTTGTATATCTATCAAAAACATAATTATCAAAGATTCTTTCTATCTCTAAAACTTCAGTACCGTTACCAACCTGACCGGGTCTGGCACTGATTGGTGTAGCTGCAGCTGTGACTACACGCTGTCTGGTGTAACCCTCGCTCTCTGCATTGGCAATATTATGTGATGTAGTATCAATCCCTATTTGAGCGGCACTCAATCCGGAATAGCCGATATTTAAAGAATTAAAAATAGAAGGCATATCATACCCTTACTTGTAAGATAGATGCATCTTTAGAAGCTACTTTTTTATACCCCTGCATCTCTGTTGGCACAAGTCTTTCCAAAAATGTATTGTAAAGATTACTTACTATAAGAACAAGTCTTGCATAGTGTTTATTGACATCACGCAGTTTTGAAAGTTCTTCTTTTAATTCGTCAAGAAGCTGATGCTGCTGTGTCGTCAAAAGTGCGGGTAGATCCTTATCTGGATTGGTACTCATTAAAGATGAGATCTCATGATCAATCATAGCTTTTTTAGATTCAAAACTTTTAATTTTTTCCTCTTTTAACGGCAATCTATCAAACTGAGGATCATTTTTTGCCTCTTTAATATCTTTTATATCCGACTCTGTTAATTTGATCAAATCCTTTAAGTCCGCTAAAGCACTTTGTAAATGATGAGACAACATAATAAACCCCTCTTCTTAAGTTATAAAAACTCTCTACTGCAACAACTCATCAGCAATTTTTTCTGATAAAGCCTGTAAGTTAATCTTATATTCGCCCGATTGAAGAGACTCTTTGAGCTTCTCAACCTTGCTCATATCACCTTGTTTTGAAATACTCGTCGCACTCTTTTGCAACTCTTTTGATTCTGAAGAGCTTGGCGCATAAGCGTTACCTAAAGCTCCCTTAACTTGTGAAATCATAATCTATCCTTTGCATCTGTCACTGTATCTATCTGTAAGACTAGATCGACAAATTGATAAATAAGTTAACACAAATTTTATCAAATTTTTAACTCTTTTGACTCAAATAATCATAAAGCATTTGAGAGAACCCAAAGCCACCGGCACTGACGTTTGCAAGCTCTTCTCTATACATTGATTTATATATTTTATCACCCGGATCATTTTCCTGTGAAAAAATATTTTTTTCATCTTTCATAGCATTATCTAACAACATTTTAACTATTATAGACTCAAAAGCATCTGTTTGTTTTTTAAGCTCTTTATCTGTTGCTTTCTCATCTATTTTAGGAATTGTATGTTGCTGAGAGATCAACTGTGATTGAATATTTATAGAATTTTGTGAGTACATTTATATCACCTTCAACTCTGCAGATATACTTCCTGCACTTTTCATCGCTTCTAAAATAGCTATAATATCTTTTGGTGTAGCCCCTAGTTTCTGTAAAGAGCGTACAAGATTTGCCACTGTTGTCGTACCCTCTTTGGTGTAGATTTCATTTTCATTGAGACCAATAACCAGATTTTCATCTACAACAACAGAACCCTCCGGCTGACTTGCCAAAGAGCCCTCTTTGATCTTTATTGTTATATCACCATGCGTCATTACAACCGGTTTGACCTTAATATTTACACCTGCGATGATAGTTCCCGTTCTTTCATTGATGATGATCTTACTCTTAGGTGTATAGTTCATCTCTATATCTTGAACTTCAGCCAAAAACTCTATCATAGATTTATTTTGCGGTCTTTTAAGTTTGATAGTTCTAGGATCCATAGCAACTGCAACCTGTGTAGAGTAGTGATTATTTACAGCTTGCTGTATAGAAACACTATTTTTAAAATTTGACTCTTTTAGTGAGAGTGTTGCATATTGCTGATTATACAGATCGATATTTATCTCCCTCTCAACCAAACCACCCTCAAAAACTATGCCAACAGTGGGATGGGACTCACTTCCTGCACCTCTGTCATTTTTACCTCCTATACTTAATGCACCTTGTGCCAAAGCATAGATTTTACCATCTACCCCTTTAAGCGGTGTCATAAGGAGTGTTCCACCCTCTAGTGATTTTGCATCACCAATAGAGGAAACGGTCACATCAAACTTGTCACCCTGTCTTGCAAATGGAGCAAGTTTGGCAGTGACAACAACAGCAGCAACATTTTTTGATTTGATATCGATAGGATTCATATCGATGTTCATCGCTTTTAACATGTTTGCTATCGACTGCAGAGTAAACTTGGAAGTGGTTCCATCACCCGTTTTTTTAAGACCGACAACAAGGGAGTAACCTATGATCTGATTATCCCGGACACCTACTATGTTGGCAACATCGACGATCTTTGTAGCATACATCGATGTAGCTATCAGTAAAAATAAAATAATGCTTTTCATCACTAATCCTTTAGTCCATCAAGGAATTAGCAATTATTATTCCATTTTATGAGTTTTGAAAGTATGTGAGCGTTGTATTGCCAAATTTTTTTGATTTTGTTTGAAAAAATGCTCCGATCATCTCAGGGATCTCTAAGCCACTCATATGCTCTATGATGATAAGTTTCACTACAGTTTTTGGAAGTGACGCTATAAGATCCATTGTTTTATCATAAATATCTTCCATCCCCTCACGTACACTAAAAGGCGGGTCTATATAAAAATAAGCCTCTTTCTTTTCACGTTTGAGTTTTGCGATGATTTCATTTATATTGGTAAAACTGTCTCCACTATAAACACTGCAGGCATCACTTCCAAGATGTGCGATGTTTTGTTTAAGAATTTTCAGAGCACCCTTGTCTTTTTCCATAAATAATATCTCATTTGCACCACGACTGAGAGCTTCAAGACCGATTGAGCCACTCCCTGAGAAAACCTCAACAAAAGTCGCATCGATGATCTCAAACTGTATGGTATTAAAAAAAGATTCGAGTACTATGGACTTAGAGCTTCTGGTTGTTTTTTTCGATGGCAACACAATAGTTTTACCTTTATATTTGCCTGCAACTATTTTTTTTGTTATCTGTTTACTTTTCATAAAATGCTCTCACCACGTTTAAAATATTTTTCTGATACTCCTGTGTAAGAAGATCAATTCTTTTTTCAAGTATTTCAAAATCTAAGTTCTCAACCTTTGGCTCTTTGCTCTCTTTGAGACCTTTTTTCTTTGCAACAGTTTTATAAAGTTTTTCATACTTGTTCTCTAAAGCCATGATAAGTTGGGACTTTGAAAAAGGCTTCACAAGATCAGCCCCACTGTCACTTGAGATATAAAAACAACGCTCATCTTCCAAACATTTTACATCTCGTATAAGTATCTCACAATGTTTTGCAGAACTCAAATGCTTTGACAAAAATATCTCTAACGATTTTTGCAGTAACGGTGACTGACACTCAACAGCTATTTTCATGATTGCCCCTGTAAATAATAAGTGATACTATATCGCAAATCTTCATCTAAATCCATAATACTATGAAGCATCCACTCCAAATAACCTCTGTCGTTTATAGCAATCTCCTCTATATACTTTCCTGCGTACTTCCCAAATTCCAACTTCTCAAGTAAAACATTTTCAAATGTCAGTTCTTTCATTTTCTCTAATGAAACCATTTGCAAAAGATACTCATACAGTAGTTTCACTACAGCACAATCACCAAGGGCATCATGTGCCTGCAGCGGTATGTGTACCCCTCTCAGCTGAGTTAATGTACTCTCTTTTTTATAGAGCTTGAGCTCATACCGTAAATATTGTAAAGAGAAGTATTCACACTCAGGGATAAGATGTTTTGTAATCCGAAGCGTATCTACCACATCACCTCTCCACTCTATGCCCATACGAGAGAGCATTTGCAGATCAAAGTTAACATTGTGTGCTATAAGTGTATTTTCTTGTGTATTGTTGTGTTGTAAAAAGCTGTAGATATCACTCTCTTTGAATTTTGGTTTTTTCTCTATCATCTCGTTGGTGATATGATGTATGCTTGATGCTTTGGGAGGGATCTTTTTACCTTCATTGAGAAGTTGTGAAAAAACTTTTGTTTGCATACCATCTACAACAATGAGTGCAATAGAGACTACTTTATCGGTTCGCTCCAATCCTGTCGTCTCAAGATCCAAAAAAATCAACATTTTACAACCTTCACTCTTTTACAACGAGACCCCATGAGCATAAAAGAAAAATATCCACTCACAAGTATAAAAGCAAATAACCAATAGATACTAAACCACTCAAATACGCCACTGTAGGTAGTGAAAAAGTACGTAATCACAAGCGATATAATCATCATGGAACCAACCAGCCATATAAGAAGCATAAACCATCTTCTCCATACTTTCACCAAATCCCCATAACCGATCACTTCCAAGACTTCAGAGGTTTCCTCCTTTTTAGAAGTGCATGTTAGAAGTTTAAGCTCATACCCGTGAATGCACTTGTTAAAAATATATTTCAGACTTCTAAACAGTGCCAGCAAAAGGGCAAAACTCCACGTTAAAGAAAAATAAAATACAAATACGGCAACAAGAGCATTGAGTACATCCTCATCGAGCGCAACTGCACCTTGGCTTACATAAACAAAGAAAGAGATCAATACACTTAAAAGAGAGGCGATCACAACAGAGCAAATACTCAAGCGAATTGCCCACCTCAGCCACAAAAAAAAGTAAAATTTATGCATCTTTTTTTGTTTTAAAGTTTGAAAGCATTTCGTGGTAATGCTCCAAGGTCATAAAACTTTTCTCAAACCTGTAACGTATAATAAACTCAACAACTTTGTCCTTAAGAGCACTTTGCACACCCTCAACCCGTCCATAATATGCCAATGATATGTTCTTACTCTTAACAGATGCGTTCTTATCATACCCAATAGCCAAAACCTGCAAGTACTTTCCCTCCTTGATCTCTCCGAGATTCTCGCTCAGTAAAGATGCACCGGAGAGATTAATAGCTTTAAACTCAAAAAGAGATTCAAAATTATCTACTTTTTTATCTATGCCGGTTTCATGATAAAGATCTTTTAAAATCGATAAATTTTCTTTTCTTGCAGTCTCATAACTTGATATTTTACTCGTTAATTTTTTCAATCTATCTAAGGCTGAACTCATGACAATTTCCTTTGACGAAGTATATCAAAACAAGCTATAATATCAAATCAAATATGTTTTAAAAGAGATCAATGGATTACTTACAAATTCAGGGTGTACAATCACTCAAGGGAACCATAAAAATATCCGGTGCTAAAAATGCATCTTTGCCATTAATTGCTATGACCATTTTAGCAAAAAACAGAGTAACTATAAAAAATCTGCCTCATGTTGTAGATATCAACACTCTTTTAAAACTTCTCTCAAACCTGGGTGCTGAGTGTCATTTTCAAGAAGATGCCATAGAGGTCGATACCACTACACTTTCTCAAACAAAAGCAACCTATGACATAGTAAAAACTATGCGTGCTTCCATTTTAGTGCTTGGTCCGATTCTTGCGCGCTTTGGGCATTGTGAAGTTTCACTTCCGGGGGGATGCGCCATTGGTCAAAGACCTATCAATCTGCATTTGAAAGCTTTAGAGCAGATGGGGGCTAAAATAGATATTCGCTCAGGCTACATAGAAGCAACTGCTCCCAATGGTTTACACGGCTGTGAAATCATTTTTGACAAGATCACTGTTACAGGCACGGCAAACATCGTTATGGCGGCAGCACTTGCCAAAGGAACGACAACCATAATCAATGCAGCACGAGAACCCGAAGTTGTCCAGCTCTGCGAGATCTTAAACAAAAGTGGTGTTTGTATTGAGGGGATCGGTACTGCCGTGCTTCATATTACAGGAACAGATGGAGAGCTTTTAGCCATCGAGGAGTTTTCTGTTATCCCAGACCGTATAGAAGCAGGAACCTATCTGTGTGCCGGAGCTATTACAAACTCTGAACTTACACTCACAGATGTCAATGCTGCTCATCTTGGTTCAGTGATCGCAAAACTCGAAGAGATGGGATGCAGCTTTAGCATTACAGAAGATTCCATCACTATCCACCCGGCAAGTGAGCTTCAACCTGTAAGCATTATCACTCAGGAATATCCTGCATTTCCCACCGATATGCAAGCACAGTTTTTAGCACTCGCTACACAGGCAAACGGTGTTTCCATTATAGAAGAGCGTCTTTTTGAGAACAGATTTATGCACGTAAGTGAGCTTCAACGTATGGGCGCAGATATTTCGCTCAATGGTAACGTGGCAACTGTAAAAGGTAAAACAAAGCTTGGAGGTACCGATGTTATGGCAACAGACTTACGCGCTTCAAGTGCTCTTGTACTTGCAGCTCTCGTTGCCGATGGAGAGACAGATATACACCGTATCTATCATCTTGATCGTGGGTACGATGCTTTGGAGAAAAAACTCGAAGGTGTCGGAGCAAATATCATAAGACTCAAAGAGTAGAAGAAACTACTCTTCAAATACAATCATCTCATAAAGGCTTTTCTTTCTAACAAGTGCCTTTTCAGGTGCAACAGAGTGGGTGTTTTTTGCTTTGAGAACTTCATGTCTTAGCTCTGCAACCTCTTGCTCCATCTTGTCCACATCCTCTTTTAAGCGGAGTATAATATCCACTCCCGCAAGATTTACACCCAGTTCACGCGTCAGTCTCAAAATAAGTTTGATCTTGTCTATATCCCTTTGAGAGTACAAGCGGATTCTTCCGTTTGAGCGTGAAGGGCATATAAGGTTTTCCCTCTCATACTGCCTTAATGTTTGTGGATGTATATCCAAAATTTTCGCAACAATACTGATAAGATATACCGGTTCGTCATAATGATGCATCTTCTATCTCCTAAATTGTTTTTGGTAGTTTTTCTTTCATCACTTCTACAAGATCTTTATCCAGATCTTCAACTTTTGGTAAAACAATATTTGCTTTTAAATACAGATCACCTCTTTGTTTTGTTTTTCTGTTCATAGCACCCATCTCTTTGACACGAAAACGTTGGCCGTTTTTCGTATTTTGAGGTATTTTAAGTTTGATCTCTTTTTCTAAGGTCTGTACAGATATCTTTTCTCCAAACAAAGCAGCATACAGAGGAACATCAATAGTTTTAACAAGATCATCCCCCTCTCTTTCATACTCCGGGCTTTGTGCTACCGTGATTTTCAAAAAGAGATCACCCGCTCTGCCGTTTTGTGCATGACCTTTCCCTTTGACACGCATCTTTTCGCCTGTTTTCACACCGGCTGGGATCTTAATGTCAAAGCGTTCACCATTGACCGATACAGAGTGGGAACCTCCCAAGATAGCGACACTAAAAGGGATAGTAACACTTGTCTCAATATCGAGGTTCGGCTCTTGATACTGCTGCTGAAAACCACCGCCAAATCCGGAACTGCCAAATCCTGACGAAGAGCCACCAAAGCCACCGCTAAACCCTCCTCCACCGGAGAACATCTGTCTTAGTATCTCATCAAGATCCACATTGGAACCTTGACTTCTTGTAAAATCATGAAAGTTCTGACCACCAAACATGGAGTCACCAAACTGATCATACTGAGTTTTTTTCTCTTTGTCACTCAAAATCTCATACGCAGCATTGATCTCCTTAAACTTCTCCTCTGCTTGAGGATCTTTGTTGACATCGGGATGATATTTACGTGCTAATTTTCTATATGCTTTCTTAATTTCCGATTCACTCGCTGTTGTAGGAATCTCTAATGTTTCGTATAATGATTTACTCATATCTCTATCCTATATATATTATTTTAAAACTGTTTATTTAAGTAGAATTATATCATAAGAGTTGAGTCTATGTCAATCAACTTGTAAGATTTATGCAGAAAGGTTTATGGGAAGAGTATAAACTCTTCCTTTTATCATAGTTTAATGTAAGAAGTGACGCACTTGTGAGAAGTATAAACTCATACCAAACTCATTGGCCGCTTCTATAATCTCCTCATCACGTATGCTTCCACCAGGCTCAATAACATTTTTCACACCGGCTTCTGCCGCAGCATCGATGGAGTCTCTAAATGGGAAAAAAGCTTCACTTGCCAAAGCACATCCACTTACATCAAGACCCATATCTTTTGCCTTTTTAAGTGCACACTGTGCAGCATCGACACGACTTGTCATCCCCATACCAACAGCAACCATTGCCCCATCTTTCACATACACAACACAGTTTGATTTTGTAAGACTTGCTACCTTGTAAGCGATCTCAAGGTCTTTCATCTCTGCTTCACTCGCTGCATTTTTAGAAACAAGTTTGGCATTTTTCACTTCATCAGCACCAACTTTGTCAGCATCTTGAAAAACAAACCCACCATCAATATGTTTAAAGTCTTTCGTATCGTTTGCTAAAATAAGCTTATCGCTTCCCATCTCAAAAAGTTTGATACGCTTTTTCTTTGCAAAGACCTCTTGTGCTTCAGGAGTTATACGCCCTGCGATCACAACTTCAAGAAAAATCTCATTCATCTTCTCAGCCAGTTCACGTGTTACTACGCCATTTACTGCAACAACACCACCAAAAGCAGAAACAGGATCACATTTAAGTGCTTCTACGTAAGCATCTAGTAGGTTATCACGAATAGCAAATCCACAAGGATTTCCATGCTTTGAGATACACACAGCGTTGTCATCACCAAAAGCAGCTGCAATTTTAACAGCACCGTTTAGATCATTTAAGTTGTTAAAGCTTGCCTCCCCTTTGAGTGTTGTAAAGTTATCTGAGAAGTGTTTGTCAAATTCATATAAAGCACCCTTTTGGTGTGGATTTTCGCCATAACGGGTATCCATCACCTTCTCACCCACGATAAACTGCTTCTCACCAAAACCTTCGTTAAATCGCTCATTCATATAGTTGGCTATCATTGAGTCATACGCAGCGGTATGCTCATACGCTTTTATCATATAACCGCGACGGAACTCTTTTGTATTTTTTTCATGTTCAATTGCGTCTATAACCTCTGCATAATCTTGTACATTTGTTACTATAATAACCGAGTCAAAATTCTTCGCAGCTGAACGAACCATAGCAGGTCCGCCGATATCAATATTTTCGATAATGTCATCAAAATCATCTGTACGCTCTATCGTTGCTTTAAAAGGGTAAAGATTCACACATACAAGATCGATCGCTTCAACACCAAGCTCTTGAGCCTGATCCAGATGAGACTGCTTATCTCGGCGATGAAGGATCCCTCCATGTACATAAGGGTTCAAGGTTTTCACACGCCCCTCAAAACACTCAGGAAACTTTGTTACCTCATCTATCTCTATAGCATCTACATCATTTTCACGAAGTAGTTTGTATGTTCCACCTGTTGAGATGATCTCATAACCGTTTTTTACAAGTGATTTACAAAAATCGACTATACCCGTTTTGTCACTAACACTGACTAATGCTCTTTTTTTCATTGAAAGCCTTGATTTAAAATAATTGTGCGATTTTATCTAAATTGAGTTTAGAAGATGGTAAACTTAAAACAATGCTAAATATATACAGATCAGCTCTCACCTTACAAGGCGGACAATGCAGGAAGTAATGAACTTTTTATCTTTTAAAACGATGATCTCGCAAGAGCTTCTTCTTATCTTTTACTATATGGGCGCTCTTGTTGTACCTCTGTTTATCTACAAATATACAAAGTATTTTTACAAGCCTATGCAACAAAGCATGCCAAAAATATTTATGCTCTTTATCATTTTATTTGTTTTTATGGAACTTTTATGGAGAATGCTCTTTGAATTTCTCATAGCATTTTTACAAATTCGTGATGCGTTGGTGGTGATATAATGTATAAACTCAATTTTTTTGTACCAATTGATTATAAAGAAAAAGTAAAACAGGCTCTTTTCGAGATAGGTGTCGGCAAATATAAAAATTATGATTGCTGCTCTTTTGAGAGTTTGGGAACTGGTCAGTTCAGAGCTATTCATGATGCCAAACCATTTCTTGGTAAAATGGATGAGATTGAAGTGGTGCAAGAGTATAAAGTAGAGATGATCTGTAGTGATGAGCTTATACAAAAAGCTGTAGCTGTTTTAAAACAAAGCCACCCCTATGAAGAGGTGGCTTATGAAGTCTTTAAACTTGAAGCATTTTAAAGGTCTCTCTCTATAACACGTTTAAAGGTGTTAAAGTAGTTCTCATGAAGTCTCTGCAAACTCATTGTAACATCGTTTATCTTGATGCTCTCTCCTCCAACTGTTCCGATCTTCTCACATTGTAAAGTACCAAGCGTAGCTTCAAAAGCTTCACAGTTTTGCGGTTTCACTTCTATAATGGCACGACTCATAGACTCAGCAAAGATATCACGTTTATCACTAACGCTCATACGTACATCACAGCCCAGCCCGCTTGTTGCAGCCATCTTTGCCAACGCTATAGCCACACCACCGCTTGAAGCATCTTTAGCGCATTCTAAAAGGTTCTTCTTATTGCCTTCAATCACAAGATCCCAAAGAGCAAGCTCCTTCTTATAGTCAATTTCCGGAAGTTTTCCCGCAACTACACCACATATCTCTTTCATATATAAAGAACCGCCAAACTCACTTTTGCTCTCACCTACAAGATAAAGAACATTGCCCTCTTTTTGAAATGTTGACATTAAAACATTGTTTTGGTCATCATTTACACCAACAGTAGCAATAGACGGCGTAGGAAAAACTGAGACACCGTTAGTCTCGTTATAGAGTGATACATTCCCGCCGATTACCGGTGTAGTAAGTTCTGCACATGCTTCTTTAATACCTTCACACCCCTGTCCAAATTGCCACATAACTTCAGGGTTTTCAGGATTTCCGTAGTTCAAACAATCAGTAATAGCCAAAGGACGTGCTCCACTCATAGCTACGTTTCTTCCTGATTCTATGACAGCGGCTGCTCCACCGCCCCTTGGATCGATATAACAATAACGTACATTACAATCAGCACTCATTGCTAAAGCTTTCCCATTTTCTTTTACGCGAATAACAGAAGCATCAAGTTCGCCGCCTTTTTTGACAGTGTTGGTTTGTACCATGGAGTCGTATTGTGTATATATCCATGATTTATCAACCACTTCCATAGAGCAGGTTAACTTCTCAAATGCTTCTTGATTATCCACATATTCAAAATCATCAATACTCACATCAGCGATTGAGTCCAGATACGCCGGTTTTTTCATTGGACGGTTTAGTTCAGGAGCCTCTTCTGAAACAGGATCTACCGGAACCTCAGCCACCTTTTCACCATGCCAGAAAAGTTCCATATTTCCGGTATCTGTCACCTCACCGATCACCGCAGCATCTAAATCCCATTTTTCAAAGATCTTAATGATTTCTGCTTCACTTCCTTTTTTTGCACAAAGTAACATTCTCTCTTGAGATTCACTCAGCATAAAATCATACGGAGTCATATTCTCTTCACGTGCAGGAACCTTGTCTAGGTGCATAATCATTCCACTTCCCGAACGCCCTGCCATCTCAAAAGAGGAGGAGGTAAGACCGGCCGCTCCCATATCCTGAATACCGACAACATGATCTGTTTTAAAAAGTTCCAAACATGCTTCTAAAAGAAGTTTCTCAGTAAATGGATCCCCTACCTGAACAGTCGGACGGAGTGACTTTGACTCCTCGGTAAAACTATCAGACGACATAACAGCTCCACCAAGCCCGTCACGCCCCGTTTTTGCACCGACATAAAGCACCGGGTTGCCTATCCCTTCTGCTTTACCATAAAAAATCTCATCGCTTTTTGCAAGACCCAAAGTAAAGGCGTTAACAAGAATATTGCCGTTGTAACACTCATCAAAACTTGTTTCACCACCGATAGTAGGAACACCCATACAGTTACCGTAGCCACCGATACCTTCTGTAACACCACGAACCAAATAACGTTGATGTTTAGAGATATCATCATCATTCAACACATTTCCAAAACGAAGTGCATTTAAGTTTGCTATAGGGCGCGCTCCCATAGTAAAGATATCACGCATAATCCCACCGACACCTGTTGCCGCACCCTGATAAGGTTCAATAAAACTTGGGTGATTATGAGACTCCATCTTAAATACAGCCGCATATCCATCACCGATATCTATAACTCCGGCATTTTCACCCGGACCTTGAATGACCCATGGAGCTTTTGTCGGAAACCCTTTTAAGTGTACTTTGGAAGATTTATAGGAGCAGTGCTCAGACCACATTGCAGAAAATATTCCAAGCTCTACAAGGTTTGGTTCACGCCCTAAAATCTGTTTGATATGTGTATAATCTTCTTGAGAAAGCTTATGGTTAGCTAACTGAGTATCTATATCTGGTAATTGTTGGCTCACAATGGAATCCTAAAATTTGGTTTTTAAAGGGGGATTATATCTAAATAGTGCTAATAATAATTTTAATACAACTGTTATTTTCCCAAAAACCGGGAAAATAACATACCACTTCTCTTAGCGGACACAACGTACATTGTAAGTAATCGCTTTATCTTGCACATCATTACAGCCACACCCAAAATAGGAATACCAGGCTTTTGAGGTATTTGCCTCATCTGTCGTAGAGGTCCAGTAATGCCTACTGTCATTATTTACAAATGTAGCATTCATAGCTGGACTTGCTTTAGTTTTATCCGTGATACTGTTGAGCTCATTGAGGTTTGGTAACCTCCAGTCAGTTTTACCATCGAGCGTTAAATCTTTACAAACAGTTATTGCCTCAGACCAACTTTTTTTATTCGCATCACCTATAGTTGTTACATCATCTTGCCATATAAGATTTGTAGAAGTATCAAGCACTATTTGTTTTGTCGCATCTCTTAGATAGGTCACCTCATTAGTACCGTTACTCTCTTGTGCGCTAACACAACGTACATTATAAGCAAGATTTTTATCAGGATCGTTGGTGTTCCCAAGGGCAGAGTTTAGTGTCCATGCATCATCTTCACTGCTTAACAGGTAATCATCTCCACTCCAATAAGCAGACTTCACATTCGTAAATAGATCATCGATAGCAGGACTTGCTTTGCCTCTATCCATCAGGTAGATAAGCTCCTCTATAGAAGGTATTCTCCATGTCAATGATCCTTTACTTAAACCTAAGCAGTGCTCTTTTGAACTATTCCAATCATACAACACACCATCATCCTCTTGCTCCCACACAAGTCCGGTGACATTATCTTTCACTGTGCCATCACCATTATCTGTATAATTTCGAGTTATCCCTTTTTGATAAAAGCCATCATCATAATCTATATATGAAATACTTTGTCCCGTTTTTGGCATAGGTCTGTAAATATGCACCGGTGTTTTATAACTAGAGACATCGATCCCACTCAGAGCTGAAGCTACTAAAGATACTTGTGCATTATCTATCTCAAAAACTTCTGAAGCAGAGCCTAAAGATATTTTCATTCTATGAAAAAGAGTATCATTGTAATCAACAACAGATGCAGAGTCAATCGTTCCATTACCATCTACTGAGAAAAAATCACTTACATTTTTATCTGCTAAAAGTGCTTCAAAATCAACAGACATGTTAAAATAAAGATAGAGAGTATCATCTGCTACAGTTGCAGTTCTATTATTATCATACACAGCAGACTTAATGTAGAGTTCACTCACAGGTTCATCTGACCCCCCACTACTACTGCCCCCACATCCACTAAATACTGCTAAAGTTGCAATACAAAGTGAAAACAGATACATTTTGTTCCCTTTTATTTTTCTCATTATTATCCCCCTTTTTTGTGATTACTTTTATAGCATGTCACAAATATATCACAATATAACTTAAATGGAGTATAATATTTTCAATTATATAGAAGCTGATAATAGTTCAAAATAAAAATCAATGAAAAGCAAAATCTTTGAATGTACGAATGTTTTTTTTCAGTGCAAATATGCTCTTATAGCTAATCTCTAAAATCTCATATTCTTTTTGTAGATTTGGAAGTTTTAAACGGAACTCATCACCAATCTCTTTACCCATCAACATACGAGCAAGAGGAGCGTGAACTGAGATCAGTCCGTTTTCCGGTTCAGCTTCTAAAACACCACACAGGGTATAGACCTCTTCTTGCTCTGTGTCAAGATTTAAAAGCTTTACAGTACTTCCAAAACTTACTCTGCTATGTGGCAGTTTTGAGGGGTCTATGATTTTTGATTTTTCAATCATGGAGTTTAAATAAAACAGCCGTTTATCAATATGACGCAGTTTTTCTTTTGCAGCATGATACTCGGCGTTTTCACTTCTGTCACCCTGAGCAGCAGCTAGCTGTTTTTCATGTGCCACTTCCGGTTTTTGCACCTCGAGAAGATACTTAAACTCTTTGACTAAAAGATCGTATCCCTCTAGACTTATAGGTTCTTCTTGCAATTATTCCTCAACCTTAAATCCGATGATGTAATAGGTCTCTTTATTGTCAAGTTTATTTACTTTGACTTTATACTTGTCGCTAAAATGCTTAATTTTTTCATGTGCCTGCTGCGCAGCTTCAGGGCTGGGAGAATCAACCTTAATTTTAAAGTAATCATTTGAGTTTGACAAGGCAACAAATGAACCATCAACCCTCAAAGAATCATGGAGATCCATGATATGTTTTTTTATTTTTTCATATCCTATCGTATTGTCTTCAATTTTTTTTAACTGCTTTAGTAAAGCTTCATTTGGGGCGTATCCAAGTTGAGTCAACATCGCATCTCTTTGCATTCATGTCCTTCTTTGTAAATTTAACACAAAATAATAACAGTTTTTTGTAAATATTCAGTATGAATTTATTTGCATGTACTATAATTATAGAACTTGATAAAAATATATGTAAAGAGAGCATCATGACTGAAGATATACTAAAAAAGATAAAACAACTGCCTCCACTGCCGGAATCGGCAATGGAGATAGAAGCTGTTTATCAAAATCCAGATTCTACTTTTAACGATATGGTTAAGATTTTAGAAAAAGATCCGCTGTTAACTGCAGATATTTTAAAAGCTGCAAACTCTCCTTTGTATGGTTTTTCTCGCGAAATCAACTCTATTAGTCAGGCAGTCGGTCTTTTTGGCATGGGCACTGTCAGAGGTTTCGCACTCGCGAGTATTGTAAAGAAAAGCTTTACCCTTGATCTAAGTGCATATGGCATCAGTAACGATATGTTTTCCGCTCTCTCCAAAAAACAGCATGGACTGATGACCGCATGGTGTCTCAAAAGGGAAAACAAACTTTTGGGCATCTTGTCTCCGGCAGCTTTTTTAGTTGAAATAGGCAAAGTTCTTATTGCTCAGCAGATTATGGCTGATGGAAAGCAGGAACAATTTCGAAGCGCTCTTAAAGAGTTACAAAATGTTGAAGAAGCTGAAAGAAAAATCGTTGGAATCGATACACCGGAAGTAAGTGCAACAATCTTTGAGCACTGGAGGTTTGAAGAGGGACTAGTTGATGTGATTCGTCACTGCCAAGACCCCCAAAAAGCTTTAGAAAAAGACAAAAGAGCAGCGCAGATCCTCAATGTTGTTCGTGTAGCTGTACCAATCAACGGCGCTATTACCGATAAAAGTGTAGCTGATGCAAGAGCGCTTATTACAAAATATGAGCTGGATATGGAAAGCTTTGATAAAGCTCTAGAAAACGCCAGATAACACCATTGAAATCTCTACTTATCAAATTGACCCTTGGTCTCGATGACCAAGACATCACACCCAAAGAGCGCCCCTTAGTTCAAAACTGGCTGAGCAAAAAGTACATAACCAAAAAAGAAAACCTCTATAAATTTAATTCAAAATACCGTGCAGGTACGCTTGGTCTCGTTCAAAAAGGGACTGCTTATCTCAATGTTATAGGGGAAAATGTTCGAGATCTTTTTATAGGTGAAGGTGATCTTGAGTCTGCAACAGAAGGTGATCTCGTCATCGCACAAAGACTTCTTGGAAAACGGGGAGCACCAAGTGCCAAAATCGTTGAAGTGGTTGGAAGAGCTCTGAGTTACTCAATAGCCTATATTGTACTTAAAGACGGTGTCAAATCTTTAGTGGAACTCAAAACAGACTACCCTTCAGGAGCAGCCCTTACAAAAGAGGAGCTGCAAAACTATGAGGAGGGTGATCTTTTTAAGATCAATAACCAAGACTACACTGTCATGGAGAAACTTGGTAACCTTAAAGATCCAAAAGTGGATGAGAAGATCGTACTGGCTCAATTCAACAAACATGATGAGTTTGATGAGGAGGTTCTTAAAATAGCAAGATCTTTCCCTCAAGTCGATGCATCCAAGTACCCACATAGAAAAGATCTCAGAGAGCTTCCTTTTTGTACTATAGATCCTGTAACAGCAAAAGATTTTGATGATGCGATCTATTATGATGATAAAAACACGACACTGTATGTAGCCATTGCCGATGTCAGTGAATATGTAAAACCTTTTGGAGCACTTGATAATGAAGCGATCTACAGAAGTTTTTCGATCTATCTTCCACATCGTTCTATCCCTATGCTTCCAAGAGAATTGAGTGAAACACTCTGCTCCCTTCAACCAAATGCAGACAGGCTTGCTTATGTATTTGAGATGAAACTAGATCTCAATAGTTTAGAAGTTGTACACTCAGAAGTTTATGAAGCCTTGATACATTCCAAGAGAAGGTTTAATTACGAAGAGATAGATGATTTTTTTGAGGGTAGGCTTCACGCACAAAATGATAAAGAAAAAAAAGTCTTTGCATATCTTCCAAAACTACGGACTCTTACAGATGCGTTAAGGGAAAAACGGCTAAAAGTCGGCTTTGACTTCAAATCAAACGAACTTGAGATGCAAATAGATGAAAACTCCAATCTTGTTTCCACTACCTACGCGGAAGAAACACCCTCACACGCTCTTATAGAAGACTGTATGCTCTTAGCCAATAAAGAAGCAGCTTCTCAGTACGAAAGAGGCGTGTTTCGTATCCATGAACCGCCATCACAGGCAAAACTTCAGACACTTTATCAGGAGTTGGCAGGTATTGGGATGTTTATAGATATAAAAAACTCCATCAAAGAGACCATCACAAACATACAAAAGCAGGCAAAAGAGATGGGGATAGAAGCAGAGGTGGATACCCTTATCATCCGTTCTCAAATGCAGGCACGTTATGCGCCTCTGAACTCCGGACACTTTGGACTTGGATTTGAAGCATATACCCACTTCACTTCGCCTATTCGCCGATATGCAGATCTCATTGTACATCGTCTTTTAAAAGCTATCAACAACAATGACACCAAAGAGGGTTCTTATGTACTTAGAAACATAGAAGTTTTATGTATGACTATCAGTGAAAAAGAGCGTGAAGCAAGTATGATAGAGGTTGAATTTATGGCAAGAAAGTTTGCACGCTGGGCACAGGAAAATCTCAACAAAACATTTAAAGCACGCATCAGTGCCACTGAACCGGAAGTGAAAGCGGAACTTCACGACAAGATCATGGGTGCGCGTCTGCATATACTCTCAGATGCCAATGTTGTTTTATTTGAAGATGTGAGCGTTATTATAGAAAAAGTTGATCTTGCCAAAGCTAAGATCTATGCAAGAGTGATCAAAGGCGATGATGAGTAATGTATAAAAATGAGTTTGACAAACATATACAAAACACTACCCTTGCAAACAGTTTTGTTTTTTTTGGAGAAAGCAGCTTTTTAATAGACAGATACACCAAAACAGTGACAAACATAGAGGATGCTTCTGTTTTAACATTTTACTATGATGAGTATGATTTTAGTGTGGCAAAAGCACATCTAAGCCAAGCTTCACTCTTTGGTGACAGAAACGTTCTCATCATCAAAAGTGAAAAAAAGATCCCTAAAAAAGAGCTCGATACTCTCATAGATTTTTGTGAAAAAAACAAAGACAATATTTTTGTCTATGCCTACTATGGAAGTGATCACAAAACATACACGAAAGCATTCGCCAAAAAAAGTACCATGAGTGTAAGATTTTTTCATCCAAAAGAGTTTGAAGCACAAAACATAGTCGCTCTCGTTGCACAGGAAAAAAATGTCACAATAGACAAATATGCTATCTCACATCTTTTAAACATACACAACTCTGATGTAGCCCTGGCTTGCAATGAGATCGAAAAATTTACCGTCTATGACAAAGAGGTATCCACCAAAGATATTGACAATCTTGTTTTTGGTCTTGCAGAGACAAATATAGATGAGCTGATTAAAAAATTACTTCTTAAAAAAGATTTTAAGGATGACCTGAACAACCTGCTTGAGCATGGTGAAGATGAGATTAGAATTATTACTGCACTGACAAGCTACCTGACACAACTCTATATGTTTAACATCTATATCCGTGTGAATGGTGCTCCAAATGCTATGGAGATACTGGGATATCCTGCTCCCAAGTTTGTTGTAGATGAAAAAGCCACGCTTTCAATAAAAATAAAACCAAGTACCTACTACAAACTTCACGAACTTCTACTCTCTAATGAACTGAAGATGAAGTCTGCAAACGTAGATAAAGGTGCTATTTTGCTCTCAACACTCATAAGGGTACAAACCCTTTTGTAGCAACACACAATGTGTTGCTGGTTTACTATTTAGTTTTTATCTTGATCTACGATTTTGTTTGATGCGATCCATGGCATCATTTCACGAAGTTTGTTTCCTGTTTTGGTTATTAACATCTCTTTGTCATTTGCACGCTCAGCGTTCATACGAGGGTAACCTGCTTGACCTTCTAAGATAAAATCTTTTGCAAATCTACCGTCTTGAATCTCTTTTAGGATCTCTTTCATAGCCGCTTTAGACTCTGCATTGATAACACGTTTACCAGAAACATAATCACCATATTCAGCAGTATTTGAAATAGAATAACGCATATCGGCAATCCCACCCTCAAACATCAAGTCAACAATAAGTTTTAGCTCATGTAAACACTCAAAATATGCAAGTTCAGGAGCATAACCGGCTTCTGTCAGTGTTTCAAAACCGGCCTGTACCAGTGCAGCTGTACCACCACAAAG
The DNA here is from genome assembly GCA_026996295.1 of Sulfurimonas sp. Classification (GTDB taxonomy): domain Bacteria; phylum Campylobacterota; class Campylobacteria; order Campylobacterales; family Sulfurimonadaceae; genus Sulfurimonas. The sequence goes on along the minus strand of JALWLL010000063.1, from coordinate 12,277 downwards.
AACAGCTTGCTCACCAAAAAGATCTGTTTCAGTCTCATCTTTGAACGTTGTCTCGATAATTGCAGTACGTCCGCCACCGATTGCAGAAGCATAAGAGAGTGCTAACTCTTTTGTATTTCCTGAAGGGTTTTGACCAACTGCGATCAAGTCTGGAATACCACCGCCGCGAACAAACTCAGAACGTACTGTATGACCCGGAGCTTTTGGAGCAATCATAGTAACATTGATATCTTTACGAGGTTGAATACGACCATAGTGGATGTTAAAACCATGACCAAAAGCGATAGTTGCACCCTCTTTTAGGTTTGGTTCGATCTCATTTTTATAGATCTCAGCTTGATTCTCATCCGGAAGAAGAATCATAATAACGTCCGATTTAGCCGTAGCTTCACCAACAGTTAAAACCTCAAAGTTTTTAGCCTCAGCTTTTGCCCAGCTAGATCCGCCCTTGCGAAGACCGATACATACTTCAACACCACTGTCTCTTAAATTTTCAGCGTGCGCGTGTCCTTGAGAACCAAAACCAATCATTGCAACTTTTTTGCTTCTAATGAGGTCTAAACTTGTGTCTTTATCGTAGTAAACATTTAATGCCATTATTTTTCCTTAGGGGATTTCAAGGGCTAATCCTTGAAAAATTTGTCGCATTATACTCAAAAAAGGGTAAAACTTTTATTAGAAAAAACTTATAGTGAATGAGAAATTTTTTCGTTTAATCTCACTCTCTGTATAATACGTAAAAAAATCGAGGATATTATGAAAAAATTTAACCTGTTTCAAGAGATTATTGTTGTTGATAAAGCATCACTTCTTCAAGCCATCAACTCATCAAAAACATTTGGTATCACCATTGATGCCCAGATCACTTATGCCCCTTTTTCAGATACGGATATACTAATCTTTGAAGGCAAACATACACCAAAACCAACCAGTGCACTGGCACCTGCGGGTAAACCCTCTTTTGAGGAGATACTCGGTGTGAACTATCAGATCGTAGAAGATGACGATCGAGTTCTTATCAAGGCATTTTCAAACTGGCAGGAGATCATAGCTATGAATGTTACACGTGCATCATACGATGACACAACAGCAGACGGTGTTGCCGAGTTTTCAAACAAAGAGTTGGAGACCATAGGATGGCATGCAACCGAGTTCAATGTACCTTATAGAGATATGATTGATCACTTAGAAGATAAATGCAGTGGCACATTACTGTGTATTGAACAAGAGGAACCTTATAAATTTAGCGGTCTTGGTTTTTTAGCAGATGATGAAGAAGCAAAAAAAGTGCTTTTTGACTTTTGCCGACAAAGAGCAAAGAAACTCATCCAAGAAGATCCACTCTATGCAAAAGAGAACCTAAATGAGGATGAAACGGAAGCAGCAGAGTTTTTCAAGCTCTTATAGATAAGACTTCCAAAGATACAACACACCAAATAAAATCGGTTGATGTATAAGATAGATCAATAAAGAATGTCGTCCAAAGAGGATAAAAAGTTTATGAATCTTCTTTGGGGCATTAAAAAAAGCATTGTCAAAAACAACTCTATGTAAGTTGTATCCGCCAAATGCTACCCCCAACAAGAAAACACCCATCCATGGAAAAATACCTACTAGATCTTCCGTGTATCCTGCTGGAAGATGCAGAGGGCCTTGCACAATCTCAAAGAGCCAATGTGTGCTTAAATATCCAAAATGGTATCCAAACAAAATAGCAACGCCTATAAGTAACGATAGTGTCGGTGTTTTTACAAACACTATGCCGATTATTGATGCAAAAAGTATGAAGTGCAAAACTCCAAAATAGATCCAAGTATTTGGAAACTGCATATAACTTCCAACAGACACAAGAAGTGCTGCACTTCCAAGTACAAATAAGCGTTTTTTCACAGCTTGCAGCGATATACCCTTATAATGTGCCAATTTTAAACTCACACCTGCACTAAAGATAAACATACTCACTATAATAACTCGAAAATATTTCCAAAACGCCTCTGTTCTGATCTCTATATGAACAAGATTAAAATGGTTGAGATCAAAACAAAAGTGGAAGATGATCATTAGAAGTATTGCATAACCTCTAAAGATATCAAGACCGACGATTCGTTTCATTGCAAAAGATATCTTTGCAAAATAATCATTGCCGAGATCGAATCAATACGCCCGTCTCGTATGTATTTGATTTCACCTTTCATAAGGTTTTGTGCTTCAAGTGAACTACCTGATTCATCCTGAAAAAACACCTCCCCTTTAAAGTCAACCAAGTTCATAAAATGCTCTATTCTGCGTTTCATCTCAGCTTCACTACTTCCACCAAGGGGTACACCGACCACTACTGCATCTGCTTCCCACTCAAGGAGTACTTTTTTTACTTCATCTGCAGCCTGATTTCTATTTTTTCTTATCACAGCCGGAAGTGGCGTAACTAAGTCTTTATGCGCCGAATAAGCGATCCCTATGCGTTTAAGTCCAAGGTCTATTGCAATATATTTCACTTTATTTCCCTAAGCAAAACGAACCAAACATTTTGTCCAACATCTCATCATTTTCAAAAGGTCTCGTTATAGAAGCGATCTCTTTGATAGCTTCATTCAGGCAAAAAGAAAATATCTCCAACTCCTGATTGTGTAATGGCTCAAGTGCTTCTTCTATATTTCGCATAGTGTTCTCTACCGCTGAGATTTGTCTTTGTGAAATAAGCATAATTTCATCAGATGCATTGGAAGTATCCATAATATTTTGCAAAATTTTCACAAGAGCATCAACACTTTCTTTAGAGTTGAGCTCCAAATCAAACGCTATGGAAGATGAAAACTTTTCCTTGAGATCGATCTTATTTTTTACAAAAATAATTTTTTTATTATCTCTATTTTGCTCTATCAAAGAAAGTATCTCTTCATCTTCTGAGTCATATGCACGACTTCCGTCAAACAGTGCTATGACAATATCGCTTTGTGTGATCGCTTCAAGGGAACGCTCTATACCAATTTGCTCTATCTCATCACTCGCTTCTCTAATCCCTGCAGTATCCACTATGCGAATGAGGTGTGTTCCGATCTTCACCTGCTCCTCAATGGTATCTCTTGTGGTTCCTGCTATATCACTTACAATTGCACGGTTATAGTGTAAAAGAGCATTGAGAAGTGAGCTTTTACCCACATTGGGTTTACCGACAATACAAACCCTAAATCCCTGCATCAACCCCTCTCTTGCTTTGCTTGCAAGAAGTGTACGCTCTAGCGTGTTATAAAGTTGCTTAAGTTTGCCTTGCATTTGCTCAATAAGATCTTGGGGAAGATCCTCTTCTGCATAATCTATACTCACTTCAGAATATGCCAAAATATGAATAATCTCATCACGAATATTTTCAATATACTCTTTTAGTGAGCCTTTCATTTGCGAAGCGAGTATCTTTGCCGCATCTTCACTTTTAGCCTCTATAAGCTGTGCGATCGCTTCTGCTTCACTCAAGTCTATTCTGCCGTTAAAAAAGGCACGTTTTGAAAACTCTCCAGCCTCAGCAAGGCGGGCTCCTGCTTCAAGTGTTGCTTTTAAAATGCTCTGTGCAACGATAAAACCGCCATGGCACTGTATCTCTACAATATCTTCTGCCGTAAATGAATAAGGCCCTTTAAAGTAGATAACAATAGCTTCATCAATAAGTTCACCGCTGCCATTGTAGATATTTGAGAGTGTTGCATGTCTTGGGGAGAAAATCTTTTTATGTGTGAGTGTTTTTGCTATATGGTGAGCTCTATCCCCACTCATTCGTATAATGGCAATAGAACCTATACCATGTGCAGTCGCAATAGCAGTGATCGTGTCATTCATCAGTTATGATAATCATTTATGATGATATATTTCATCCCATCACGGGTGGAACGGATTGCTACATATTTTTCCGGGTATCTGTCTCTGAGCTCCTTAAGTGCTATTTGTACAAGGACACCATCAAGGATCTTTGTTTGTGCTCTTCCATCTCTGTCTATCCCCTCACAAACACCCACCAGATATCTTGAGATAGATTCCTCTTGATTTTGCAAAAATTCTGCTATTTCAAGACGCAGTTGTATTTGATATTTGGTGTTAATCCAGTTAAAAATCATATAAGAAAGTGCTTTATAACGATACCCCTCTTTCCCGATAAGCAAAGCAGCATCCTCCCCTTTAAACTCGACTAGAAGAGTGTTTTCATCATAAGTGCTCACTTCAATCTCATCGATATCAAAACAGATAAGCGCAAAAAGTCGATTGATGTTTTCTTTGACCTCTAATGCTATGGCATCAATAGTTTCTTTAACATCATCCTCTTCATATACATCATCAGCATACACAGGTTCATACCTTGTGTCATCATCTTCATCCTGAGTACTTACAAATGATGCCGGCATGATCGTATCATTTAGAACTGTATGTGTAGTGTTATCCTGAATTTCCGGATCTGCTTCACTTATTTTCTCTATATCTTCTTTTTCTTTAGGCTCTTTTGCAACCACAATGATGGCATTTTTTTTAAATAAACCAAGGATACCCTTACTTGGTGATTGCACCACTTCTATTTTTAACTCTGTTATAGAACAATTTAATTTGGAAGATGCTTCTTTATAAGCTTCTTCCAATGTGATTGCTTCTATTTTAATCATCTTTTTTCTCCGGAGCCTTTTTCTCGAGAGCTGCTTGCGCATCTTTTGCATTTTTAAACTGCTGATTTACAATAAACTGTTGAGCAATAGAGAAAAGGTTGTTCACAAACCAGTACAACACGAGACCTGATGGGAAAGTTAAGAAGAAAAATGTAAATATAATAGGCAAGAACTTAAATACTTTTTCTTGTAATGGATCTGTAAAGTTATTTGGTGTCAGTTTTTGCTGATAATACATAGTCGCACCCATAAGAATCGGAAGTACATAATACTGATCCATACGAGAGAGGTCAGTTATCCATAATGCCCATGGTGCACCTTGAAGTTCAACCGCATTGAGAAGTACACGGTAAATCGCGAAAAATACAGGGATTTGCAGTAGCATTGGTAAACAACCGCCAAGAGGGTTTGCACCATGCTTTTTATACATCTCCATAACAGCAGCATTTGTGCGTTGTGGATCACCTTTATATTTGGCTTGAATCTCTTTAATTTTCGGGGCGATATCTTTGATTTTCTGCATAGAAACCATCCCTTTGTATGTCAAAGGGTACAGAATAATTCTAATAATAAGCGTTAAAGCAATAATCGCCCAACCCCAGTTACCAAATATACCATGGAGCCATGACAAGAGTGCAAAAAGTGGTTTTGCAGCAAATGTGAACCAACCGTACTCTATGGCATTTGTCAATATCGGATTGATACTCTCAAGTACCTTATGATCTTTTGGACCTATATAACCGTTAAACTTCATAGTTGGCAAAGCATCAAAATATACGATAGGATTATTATCTCTGTCTCTTTCAACAAAAACTGTAGTATCTTTTGAAAATCCGTACATGATCGTAGCAGAGTACTGATCAAACGCTGATATGAGCTCAACACCGGTAAACGTTCTTCTGCCTTCAGCTTCACCATCTGCGATAATGGTTGCTATATCATCATCCGTATAGATCATAGCACCATTAACCGTCATAAGGTTTTCTGTCACCTGTGGTCTTTGACCCAGATAAACAAAATATCTTTTATCTTTGGAGACAGAAACGACAGCGTCATAATGGCCATCAGCATAAAATGTCAACTCTTTGGTGATTGTTAACTCTTTTAAGTGCTGCGTAAGGACAACTTTTTGAGGCTCATTGCCCAAAGCAATTTCAGAAACAGTTGCACTGTAGGCAACCTTTGTCGCTTCTTCGTTTATTTTATCATCTAAAAACCTGATAAAGAGCGGCTTTGTTCCAAATGCCGGTATCATCTGAGCATGGATATCTTCTTTGTTGTTAAACTTCTCTTCAAGAAGCTCCTTGGAAGAGATACGCCCTAAGGTATCGATCTTTAAGATAAACTTTTCATTTGTAATGGTTACAATCGTATTGGATACACCTGTTGCTATTTTTTCATCAGCTGCTATGGCATGACCTGCTTCTTGTTCTACTACATTTCTCGTTTGTTCTACACTTGTCTGTGTACCACTTGCTTGTTTGAGTGCAACATTTTCACTCTTTTGCGTTTGCTCTAACTCCGGCTGCTCTGGCGGAAAAATTGCTGTATAAGCTACAAAAAATACGATCGATAACACAACGGCTATCACTAATCTTTGATTTGGTGTCATTTTCTCTAACACGGCTACCCTTTAAAAGAAAAATTTTTTATAATATAAAACTGGTTTTTTTTATTTGGAACCAACCAATATTTAATTGAATCTAGCCCTAATTTTGCAGGCTTACAAGACAGTTTATTAAGTAGTGGGTACTCAATACCACCATCGAAAAATTGATTACAACGCAGTATTCTAGTAAAAGAGTGGTAAAAAGCACTTGAAATTGAGTTATTTTCGAAATGAATTCTTGCATATTCGCTACATGATGGGTAATATCTACAACTTCCAAAGCCAATAAGAGTGAAAAACTTCTGATATACCCATAAAATTTTCAATAAAATCTTTCGGATCACTTCAAAGCCTTGGCGCGAGTTAAGATCTTTTGGAAATCTTTGTTAAGTTGTTGGTATGATTTGTTTTCAAGTGCTTGTTTGGCAACAAAAATATATGTGCCATCTTTAAGCTTGTCAGAATATTCACAAAAAAGAGCTCGAAGTCTTCTTTTTGCTCTGTTTCTTTTTACAGCGTTGCCTATCTTTTTTGTTGCTGTAAAACCTATTTTGTGAATTCCGTTTTGAGGGTAAAAGAATAACACGACACTGCTGGAGTGCTGAGATTTTCCTTTTGTGTAAATACGCTGAAACTCCTTATGAAGTTTGAGTGTATTAAATCCGCCTAAACTGTCAATTTTTTACGACCTTTGGCACGACGACGGTTCAGTATGTTACGACCATTTTTAGTTGCCATGCGAGCTCTAAATCCGTGAGTTCTTTTTCTAGGCGTATTATGTGGTTGGTATGTTCTTTTCATGACATATCCTTATATAATTTTAAGAGCGAAATTTTACTCAATTTTTACTTAAACTGTGTTTAAGGTTTTAAGAGAGATATTTTGAACTACTTATTTAAAAACTCTCTCAACGATCCGGAAGATGATTGATCAAAAGAGTTTGATGTATCAAAAAGCATCTCATTTGCTTTGACATGACAATCAACACAGCTCTGGATAACATCATGTTCTCTTACATTTGCCGCATTGATTTTTGACATGGGATGGCATGAAAAACAGTCATCCCCACACTCTGCCATGCTGTTTGGCTCTGCTGAATGACACTTTATGCATGTGAGCATAGGCTTATGCCTCAAATCTTCGTTGATCGTTGGCACAAGCTTTGGGTGACATGTCAAACAGTCACCCGTACATGCAAACAATGAAAGTGTAAAAAAAGTTACCACAAGCAAATATCTCATAACAGTATTATAGCCTTTGTTTTATTTACTCCACATTCACTTCTATCTCACCGTTTTTCATAACAAATGCAACACGTGAACCCTCTTTTACTTTTCCTTCCAAGATCAAGTCAGCCAAACGGTCCTCAACGATCTCATAAAGAGCACGTTTAAGCGGACGAGCACCATAAACCGGATCAAAACCAGCTTCTGCAATATATGTTTTTGCCTCTTCTGAAAGCACAAGCTCAATATCGCGCTCTTTGACTTTGTTTTTAATATCCTCAAAGAAGATCTCAACGATTCCTTTAATTTGCTCTTGAGCGAGCGCATTAAAGATAACAACATCATCAAGTCTGTTTAAAAATTCCGGTTTAAAAGCCTGTTTCAACTCAGCCATAACCATATTGTCAAGCTCCTCACCTTGAGGATTGCTAATGATCTTGTCACTTGCAATGTTTGACGTTAAGATGATGATGGTATTTGTAAAATCTACCGTCACACCCTTGTTGTCTGTCAAGCGACCATCATCAAGTACTTGCAGGAGGATGTTAAACACATCAGGGTGCGCTTTTTCCACCTCATCAAAGAGTATGACACTGTATGGTTTTCTACGCACCGCTTCTGTAAGCTGTCCACCCTCTTCATATCCTACATAGCCTGGAGCGGCACCAACAAGACGAGAGACTGCATGTTTCTCCATATACTCACTCATATCGATTCTCACCATTGCATCTTCTGAGTCAAACAAAAACTTCGCTAATGTTTTTGCCGTTTGTGTTTTACCAACACCTGTTGGTCCAAGGAACAAGAAACTTCCTATCGGTCTGTTCTTATCACTCAGCCCTGCTTTGTTACGTTTAATAGCGCGAGAAACGGCATGTGTCGCTCTTGCTTGCCCAACTACAGTTTTATTTAACTCATCCTCAACATGCAAGATCTTATCTTTTTCACTTTGAAGCATTTTATTGACCGGGATACCCGTCCATCTACTTACAATCGATGCAATAGACTCTTCATCCACCGAGTTTTTAAGGAGCGTTCCCGCTTCTTGCATTCTGTCCCATTGCTCATTTAAGGATTTTTCCTCTTCGATCAGTTTTGGAATCTCACCATATTCGATCTCTGCAGCACGGTTAAAGTCAGACTGAGATTTTGCAAGCTCCGCTTCACGGCGTTTTTGCTCGATCTCACCTTTGATAGTAGAGATCTTTTCAAACACCTCTTTTTCAGTTTGAAACTGAGACTCTAATGTTCTTACCTTCTCTTCAATATCAGCAAGCTCTTTTTCGATCTCCTCAAGACGCTTCTCATTTGATGGAGTTTTCTCCATTTTGAGCGCCTCTTTTTCAACCATCAGTTCAGAAAGCTTACGTTTTGCAGCACTGAGTTCATTTGGCTCAGACTCTATTTGCATTTTTAGCTCAGCCGCAGCTTCATCAATAAGATCAATCGCTTTATCCGGCAAAAATCTGTCTGCGATATATCTGCTTGAGAGTTTTGCAGCCGCAACCAGTGCACTATCTGTAATGCTAACATTATGGTGTGCTTCAAGTCTCTCTTTGATTCCGCGCAAAATCTGCAGTGACTGATTTACACTCGGCTCATCTACATTGATCGGCAAGAAACGGCGTTGCAGTGCTGCATCTTTTTCAAAGTATTTTCTATACTCTTTGAGTGTTGTCGCACCAATGGTGTGAAGCTCCCCACGAGCAAGTGCCGGTTTCAAGATATTTGCCGCATCCATGGAGCCCTCAGAAGCACCCGCACCTACTATGGTATGGATCTCATCGATAAAGAGGATGATATTTCCACTCTCTTTTACCTCATCAATCACCGCTTTAAGACGATCCTCAAACTCACCTCTGTACTTTGCACCTGCAATAAGTGCAGACATGTCAAGTGCTATAAGACGTTTATTTTGCAGTGATGTTGGAACATCTCCACTTTGGATACGCTGTGCAAGCCCCTCAACAAGTGCTGTTTTACCAACACCCGGTTCCCCCAAAAGCATAGGGTTGTTTTTTGTTTTACGGATCAATATCTGCATAGTACGTGAGATCTCTTCATCACGACCAATTACAGGAGAGAGTTTTCCCTCCGCTGCTTCTTTTGTTAAATCGATACCGTATTTATCAAGAGACTCTAAGGTTTCATCAGCACTTTGCGAGTCTATCTTTGCGCCGCCACGAGATGCTTCGAGGTTTTTTGCAAGCTCCATAGAGTCCACATACTTCCCAAGCACACTTGCAAACGGTTCATTTTTCAAGTTAGCGAGCAAGTAGGTATCTACAGCTAAAAACGAATCACCGTTTTTTGTCATAAGACCGGCACCCGCTTCTAGCGTCTGCACAAAATTTCTAGATAGTTTTATGTTCTCTTTTGAAACAGATGAGGACTTCGCCAACTTCTCTGCCATACTTTTAACATCAAGCTCAATGGCTACTTTATCAACATTCATCTTATTAAGCATTTGGTTTAAAACAGAATCACTGTTAGTTAATTGCGCCCATAAAAAATGGATAGGTTCTACTTCTTGGTTTTGGTTGTGTAGGGCTAAAGAGATAGAAGATTCTATCGCTTCTGTCATATTGTGTGTTAATTTTTCAAATATATTATTCATAATTCAATCCTTGTTTCGTTCATTTGAGTGTAATTATATCAAGTTGAGTCACTTCTTGTCAAGTATAATGCATAAATATTTTTAACTTTTCTTATAAAATGAGCTTAAGCTAAAGAATAAAACCTTTTTTTTCATATCGTTTGAGCATACTTTCATTGCCGCTAACCCCTCCACTATGAACATAAAGTATGCTCTCACTGGTCTGCTCTAAAAGATTTTTCCACATTAAAGGAGCATAGAGAAGATCAAACTCTATACCTGCGTTCAAAAGTTTTTTATAGATATCAAAATGCTCTGCATAGACTTTTGCAAAATGGTATTTTTTCTCACTTGTAAGGATTGTAAGGTTTTTGGGTATGGGGTGAAGTGCTTGCATCTGTTGTCGTAAATATTTTTCATCGCCGACACACGGAGTTGTGTAAATTGTATATTTGGGAAGTGCCAGTGCCAAAAAAAGTGCCGTTGTACCTGTCCCCGATGGCGTTGCAATACTTCTTATGCCAAGATCACTCTGCCTTATCTCCTGTGCCAAAACTTCCAAACCCGCTTTTGCTTCTACAACAGCTCCCCCCTGATCTACAAGGAAAGTTCTTTCATCTAAAGCTAACGCCAAAGAAGCTATATAATCTCTGTAAAGTTCATGTTCTATCTCTTGATGCTCCATACCGAGTGAAAGCGCATACCTATAGTTTCCCTGTGGATTATCTTTTTGTACTTGGCTCAGAGGTTTTGTATAGTATAAAAAACGCCACCCCTTGAGTTGGCACATTGCGGCAATGGCCAACATCGCGTTGGACTGTGTACCGCCATAAGAGATAATAGTATCAAATTTTTCTGAGGGGGTTTGAAGAAGAGTATGGAGTTTTCTGTACTTGTTACCTGAGAGGTATTTATGGGTCAGATCATCCCGTTTTACATAAAACTCTCTCCCCTGCACTACGATTTTAGAGGTAGCAGAGGGAGAGAACATTGTATCTACTTGATCACTGCCTGTTTTCTTAAGTTTTCTATTTTATCTTGCATAGAAGCATTGAATTTTTCTATCTTGAGTCTTTGCTCAATAAACGGTTTCACCTCATCAAAACTTCTAGTTGTTTTGTCCTTTTTGTCTTCTAGATAAATTATGTGGTATCCAAACTGTGTTTGAACAGGCTTGGCTGTCACTGTTCCAACCTTCATGCTAAAGACTTTATCGTTAAACTCAGGAACCATTTGTCCCTGAGCAAAATAACCAAGATCTCCACCTTTTGGTCCACTCGGTCCTGTTGAGAACTCTTTTGCCAACGCTACAAATTTTTCTTGAAGAGCTTTACCATTGAGCCCTTTGAGCTTGGATATGATAGATTTGGCTTCATCTTCTTTCTCAACTAAAATATGACGAGCATGAACACGCTCTTGTTCATTAAACTCCTCTTTGTTTTCATCATAGTACTTCTTTAACTCTTTTTCAGAAACCTTAATCTTATCCATTTGCTGTTTCTTCCAAACTTGAATAGCCAGATCTTTTTTGATTCTCTCTTGGATCTTTGCAAATTCATTTTTAAACTCTTGAGATTTCAACACACCTGTTTTTTTTGCATCTTCAAAAACCAACTCTTTAGCTACCAACTGCTCTAGTACTTGTCTTCTGAACTCTGCCTGCTTCTCTGGCGGTACCTGATTAAATCTGCCCTGTGTAGCATTCATAAGCTCAGTATCTACATCGTTTTGTGTAATGGCAACACCATTCACTGTTACTAGTGTCTTTGCACTTGCCAATGTACAGGCACACAGAAGTATCGCTGCTAATCTCATCATTTTTGTCATGTATATCTTCCTCAAGTATCATTTGTTAGTAAAAATTCTATTCTCTTTATGCAAATGGATATTAAACAAAGTAATAAAAAACATTAAATATCTTTAAAGATTTGATATATAGTTATTTAGTTGTATAAATTTCAAACGTTATTGTAACAGTATAACAGGGAAAAAGCTGTAAATATCAAGCAAAACAAGCTAAAATATCCTTTTTAAAAAATAAGGTAAGAAATGAAAAAAGCAACAAAAAAAGAGATAGAGCAGATCCATCAACTTTTTGTAGATCGTTACAGTGATGCTGTTACAGAACTTGCGTATAAAAATGCTTATGAGCTTGTTATCGCCGTTGCCCTCTCTGCACAGTGCACAGATAAAAGGGTCAACC
>JALWLL010000062.1 GCA_026996295.1 Sulfurimonas sp. | reverse complement strand
TGGAAAATTCTGCCAGTTTAAATCTACTTAAATTTTTAATATCGGGCTTTTGTTGTAGAGCTTCATCAAAACTAATATCGATTTTTTCTGCTTTATCAAATCTGTCTGAAGCGATCATCTTCGACAGAGATGCTTTTAAAATTTCAATATTTGCTTCAATTTTTTCTTTTGTGGAAAGAGCTTCTGTGTAAGCGTTCTTGGCTTCTAAAGTATCAAGTTTCGACTTACTTCCAAAAGCATACTTTTTTAAAACATACTCATAAAGCTGTTTTTGAGAACTTACATATTTTTCTTGAGCATCTAACTGCTCTTGCAGCGATAATAATGATAAATATAAACTTCTAACATTATATATAAGCTCCTCGCGAGAGAGTTTGATTTTAAAGGTGGAGTTTTTATATGCCAAATCAGATATTTTATACGCATTTTGTTTTGCAAAACCATCAAAGAGCACAACATTGTAAGTAACCCCGGCAGATACCAAATCATTTGTAGTAGGCATCTCATATGCACCCGTCGGTGATGAGACTATATCCATAGGTGTTAATGGTGCCAATGTTCTAGCATTGTTGTAATGATCATAATCAACTTTTAAATCAAATCTACCATAATCCTGAGCTTTATTAAAATTTTTGTTTTCTTTTGCTTCTTCTTTATCTAGAACAACTTTCTTGAGAGAGTTATTATGCTGCAATGCCTCTTTTAAAGTCTCTTCAAGACTCATAGCACTCAGTGAAACACCAAGAAGTAAAGTCAAAACTATTTTTTTATTCATTTATATAAAATCCTTGTAAAGTACTGCAGAAGATTTTATCATCTTTGTATTAGCATAATGTTAAACATCCTATATATTTACCTATCAATAGTAAGCATTACTCCATACTACTGCTTCGCAGCATATATCTATTCCTCGTCATGCTCTTCGCCAAAGGTATTTACAAGTCCTTTTATAAGTTCTTCTTTTTCTGTTTGCGTTAATCTAGCTTCCGGATGAGCAGGAAGGTAAACAAGAGGGGGCATATCTCCCTCACGCAGTTCCTCAGCAGCTTCATCACCTTTATTTTTCTTTTGATGCAACCATTCTGAGATATTAAAATGTTCTCGTCCCTCTTCAACATCATATTGGACCAGCCAAGATATAGGAGCAATATTGCTATACCACGGCCATTTTGTTTCATTTGAGTGACAATCAGCACACGCACGCATAAAAAGTGCACGAGTTTTTGGAGTATCCCATCTCGGTTCCTGTACTATCTGCGGGTTTGTATGATCTCTTCCATAGGGTACAAACTGAACAGCAACACCTAATATTATTACAAAGATTATTGTTTTTTTCATTCCTGACATAGCCATAATCGACACTCCTTTTGAAAATTAGTGTAGCATAATCTCGTTAAGTTATCGTTAACGTTCCCTTAACAGCTCTTGTAATAAAATGTTGATCGTGCTAATAAGGAATGATTTTTGCTTGTTAGCACAATAATCAAAAAAGGATTTACTATGAATGTAAATGCAAACAGTTCGACACAGCAGATGCAGATGCAAAATATGTATGGTGCCGGTGGAGGACAAGGTCAAGGCGGTATGAAAGATATCATGCAGAGTCTTTCATCAGAAGACAGAAGTGCATTAAAAGAGAAAATGAGTTCACTTTCTCAAGCAGATAAGGAGTCAATGGTTTCTCAAATGAAAGAAGTTGATGCGACATCTATGAGTAGTGAAGATTATGCACAAACACTTTTGGATATACTAGATCAATCAAATACTGATCAGTCTACTGCAAGCGCAGCATATGACTTCTCTATGTATGCATAGAGTGTAAATTTTGCAGAGCTTGAAAAACTCTGCAAAATGACAATTAGTAAGTTATTTTAATAACTTCATCTGCGTTTTCAAAAACAGTTTGAACCATTTTTTGAAATCTTTGAGGGAAGCTCTCTTTATCTTCTTGTGTAGCATCAGGCTTAATAGCACTCTTTAAAATTGCCATAGGGTTCACTACTTTTTGCGGTCTGTAATCCACATAAACTTTTCTCCCCGTATCAAGACGAGTCAGACAAAGATCATGCTCAATTTCTGCTTCAAAGAAAAGCAAATCACGCCTGTTGTATTTGCCAGTAGGTATGCCGCCAAAGCCAAAATCGGAAGTTGCACCGGTGATGCTAGAGATCACTGCGCCAACTACACCGCTGTTGTCTTCTCTTGGTGCTTTTTGAAGCTCTACTTTTATATGACCGCGATTAGGCATCTCATCTACATAAAGTGCCTGCAACCCTTTTTGTGCCATAAGGTAAGCTCCTGCAACAGTGGCACAACTATGTCCTGCTGATTTAACTATATCGGCATAAGAGAATTCAAGTACTCCATCCTCATTTACACCTAAAAACTTACACAAATCATCATAAACAACTATCTTTTCAATCGTATCAAAAAATGGAGGATATCGCATTATTGCATACCCCTTCCCATACCCATACCTTGACCCATTCCTCTTCCTTGTGCTTTGGAAGATTGTGCCAGAATATAATCAGCAAGAGTAGATAAATCTTCTTGTGAAAGATTTTTAAATGCAGGCATTGCACTCTTTGAAAACATTGGGTATTTTCCCTTTGAGCCATTTTCAATTGCGTTCATGATGGTAGTTTTTGCATCAGAACCTTCAAAACGCTTGTTACGTTTGCCTATACCGGCAAATGCAGGAGCAGATTTTTTGCTTGCTACTGCATGACAGTCAAGACATCCGTTTGCGTCTATAAGTTCCTCGGCACTTTGTGCAAAAAGTACGCCACTCAACACCACTACGGTCATTATTATCTTTTTCATAACAAATCCTAATTTTGAGATACCTAATTATAGAATTTGTCTGTTAGTTAAATGTTAAAATGCACTTAGTGTCTTCCTCGTCCTTGTCCATTCTCCTTTTGAGGATACACTCCCTCTTTGTTTGTTAAAAGCATATCACCTTCATAGTAACAACCATTTGTTACACCTATATTTTTAAGCGCTTTATCAAACGCCCAGTAGTGATTATAGCTCCCGTCTCTAAGCACATTAAACGCAGCAGCTATATCTGTAGCGTTTGCATCTTCTGCTACCTTGATATCTTCATCCAAGTCATTGATATCTGTTACCTCTACCATACAACCCACTTTAAGTGCGTCTTCTTGAGAGTTTTGCCCCAGAGGATAGAGAGTATCATAAAGATCTTGAATCACTTGGATATCATATACTCCACTTGGCATATTTGTAAGTGACATATCATTTTCATTAACAACACTCTCGTTAACATCTGTAAGGTCTGATGCATTCAAGTCATATCGTTGCACAA
>JALWLL010000061.1 GCA_026996295.1 Sulfurimonas sp. | reverse complement strand
TTTTGGCTGGGTTTATGGTGTTATTTACAGGGTGTGCGGTGGCCACAAATAATTTATATAAGTTCGATTATATATCGCTTGATTTTATTAGTGATATAGATAATGAAGTTTCAAAAACATCCGGGCTTATAGATATCGACGGTAGGCTTTTTACACATAACGACAGTGGCGATGCAACCATATACGAGATCAATGCAACAACAGGTTTTGTTGAACGCAGAATCAGCATAAACGGAGCGCTCAATACGGCATGGGAAGATCTTGCATATGATGATACCTATGTATATATAGCAGATATAGGCAACGCTTCAGGTGCAAGAACGGAACTTCAAATATATAAAGTTCTTAAAAGTGATCTTTTAAATTATGCCAATGTCGATTCACAAAAGATCTCTTTTTCATATGCGGATCAGGTAGGCTATACCTATGGTGCCAATACAACTCCATATGATGCTGAAGCTCTTATTGTCTATGATAATGAGTTGTACGTTTTTACCAAGAACTGGGAAGATTATACAACGAGGGTTTACAATATTCCAAATACGGTTGGTTTTCACTCTGTTTCTCAGATCGCAGACTATTATTTTGAGGTGATGATTACAGGCGCAAGCGTAGATAAACTCAATAACTCTATAGCATTGATAGGATATTCTGATCCCTATGATGCAACAATGCCACAGGTAAGTGAAATAATAATACTGAGTGATTTTGCAAACACTAATTTTTTCTCGGGGGCGATCACCACATACGAAATTTCAGATGATCAAACGACTAGTAGATTGGAGTCTATTGCATATGACACACCGACACAACTATACTTGACAACAGAAGCAGTTTCACCATATACGGCGAAACTTTATAAGGCTGTACTTCCATAAAAGGTGTTAGGCACTTTTTATGATTTTATGATACAGTCCCGCTATGAGACTTTTACGATGTAGTAGGTTATGTACATAGGTATCATAGTCTGTATTTTTATATCGCAAAAAATCAAGAAGATAAGCTTCAGAAGCGCCGATTCCAAAATTTTCTTCTATCTCTAAAAGTTTTTTATAAAGTGGTGTTATTGTTTGCAGCGCTTTTTTAGAAATACTTCTTTGCATCGCCGTGTAGCCGTTTGGTTCGTTTGTGATGGGATGGTAACTTGTTTCAAAAAATGTACTTACCCAGTAAAAATCACCGTTTACAGTTCTGTTTTTAATAATGGCACGTATATTTTTATTTTTTTGTATTCTTTCCCAAACCATTTTAAATATAACTTTTGGCATATCGGGATGACGCACTATGGTATGCCTGCAACCGATGAGTTTTTCTTTTGTATATCCGCTAACTTCACAAAAGTAGGAGTTGCAAGATCTGATATTGCCTTTTAAGTCGGTTCTACTTAAAATGGGTCTGATCTTATCTAGTTTGATCTCTTTGGAAGTTACAAATCTATCTCTATACATTTTTTGAACCTGCTTTGTCAAAAATTTAAGCATTATGTGATAATTAAATCAAAATACTTTTTCACATGTGACAATATAACATTTTGTGATTTAAAGTTCCATTTAAAAGATGTATTAGTATAGCTTCATGGGTTATTTGGTTGATAAGGATTAATTCATGCAAAAAATGTTCCAACTATTACATTTCTTTCAGTTTTATTTGCTTACAATAATGAAAAATTATTTGAAAAGTCAAACAAAATGAGAATAGATAAGTTTTTAAACTCTGTAAATATCACAAAAAGACGATCGGTCGCTCAAGATATGATAAGTAATGGTGTAGTGCTCATAAATGGGGTGGTTGCCAAAGCGAGTAAAAATGTTGAGGTTGGAAGTATCATCACCATTAACTACCTAAACTCCACAAAAAAATATGAGGTGCTTGAGATACCCACAACAAAATCAACGCCAAAAAGTTTACAACACCAGTATATAAAGGAACTTGCATGAACTATGAGCAGACGAGAGAAAAGTTTACTTCACTCTTTAACCATGAGATGAGCGATGAGCAAATGAGAGAGTTTTTGCTTAGCATGAAACTTGATGAGAGCACATCTGTCGAGTCCATAGCAGCTGCAGCAGAAGTGATGCGAAGTAATGCGATAGCACTTCCCATATCAGAGGAGTTGCGCCCCAAACTTCTAGATGTTGTAGGTACCGGCGGTGATAAGATCGGAAGTTTCAATATATCCTCCACGGTAGCCCTTTTATGTGCAGCGTGTGGGAGTATGGTAGCAAAACATGGAAGTCGCTCTATCACTTCCAAGTCCGGCAGTGCAGATATGTTTGAGGTTCTTGGTATAAGACTTGATTTAAGCATAGAAAACTCTGCAAAACTTTTACAAGAGAGCGGTTTTACATTTATGTTTGCGCAAAACCATCACCCGGCTATGAAGTTTATAGTGCCGGTGAGAAAAACTATACCGGATAAGACCATATTCAATATACTTGGGCCGTTGACAAATCCTGCAGGTACAAAAAAGTCACTTCTTGGTGTTTTTGACAAAGCTTTTGTGCCCAAAATGGCAGAAGCACTGAAAATAAACGGTAGCACGTCAGCACTTGTAGTGAGTTCAAATGAAGGGATGGATGAGATAAGTATCTCAGATGTCACTTATGCGGCACAGCTTCGTAATGGCAGTGTAGATGAGTTCATCATAGATCCTCAAAAGTATGGTATCACCAAAGCTCCGCTAGAAGCTATTGTAGGGGGTGATGCTAAAGAAAACGCAAAGATACTGCACGATATATTTAACGCATCGGCAACACAGGCACAAAAAGATATAGTCTATATAAACACGGCTGCAGCTCTCATGGTGGATGGTCTTGCACGTGATATACAAGAGGGTCTTGAGATGGTTGATGAGGCCATACGAAATAAACGAGCTACAAAGAAGCTCAAGCAGATCATAGAGATATCAAATAAACTATGAAAAGTTACATTTTACAGCTTGATCAGTTAGATACGCTTACTGATGAGATCATACAGAACTTCTCAAATGGTGTAGTGATCTTGCAGGGGGATCTTGCAAGTGGAAAGACAACCTTTGTAAAAGCGATAGCAAAAAAACTGGGACTTGATGAAGATGTGACCTCACCTACATTTTCACTGCAGCAGTGCTATGCACAAAAAATCTTTCATTATGACATATACAACCATGGGCTTGAGCATTTTATATCACTTGGTATGCTTGAAGAGTTGGATAAAGAGGGGCTTCACTTTATAGAGTGGGGTGATGAGGAGCTTGAAAACCTACTCATATCTGCAGGTATCGATGTTCTGCGCATAGAGATAGAAAAAATTTCAGATAATCAAAGAGAGTATAAGGTTCATTATGCACACGCTTAAA
>JALWLL010000060.1 GCA_026996295.1 Sulfurimonas sp. | reverse complement strand
AGGAGAAGTAACAAGAGGTGTAGCAACACTCTTTTTTGATTTTGTTTTTTGTTCTTTAGGCAATTGTATAGAAACAGAGATATAGTCATCTTTGTTGAGGGCATATTCTTTCAGTTTTGACGATGAGAACATCATATAAAAAAACAATGAAAGAAAAAAGGCAAAAAGTGTTAACGAAATAAAACCGCTAACAAAAAAATAGGAATTATTTTTATCCATTTGTTGCTAATGAAACATCAGTAAAACCAGCTTGTTTAACTGCTGCTAGAACCGACATAACAACACCATAGTCCAATGTTTTGTCTGCACTTATAAGAACAGTAGCTTTTAGATCAAGTTTTTTCGCATAAAGAAAAAAGTTATCTTTAAAAGCATTGAGTAAAAAAACCTCTTTATTCACCATAAGTTTTCCCTCTTTATCAATAGTGATATGTACAGGAGGAATTTTGGATATCTGTTGAGTTATCGAGCCTTGAGGGAGTTTAATATTTTCTTCATAAATAATATTGGGCGCTATAACCATAAGGATTGCCAAAAGAACAAGCATCACATCTACAAGAGGTGTGATATTTAATTCAGGTTTATCTTCCCAATCATATATCATCATTTATACTTTACGAGCTAGAAGTGCATCACTTTGCATTTGAATAAATCCGACAACTTCAAATGATTTTCTCTTAAGTATCTGATGATATGTATAAGCAAATATAGCAACAAATATACCTGCAGCAGTTGCTACAAGGGCATCAGAAACACCACTTGAGATAATAGACATACTACCCGTGCTCTGTCCAATATGCGTAAACGTATCAAGGATAGAAACAACTGTTCCAAATAACCCGATAAAAGGTGTTGTAGAAGCAAATACAGATAAAACAGAAAGTCCCTTTGTAGCTTCTTTAGTTGCTGCGAGCATTGCAAGGTCAAAAATTTCTTTGGATATATTTGAGCTGGTTTTAATAAAATTGTTTAAAAAAGATTTTTCACTCACAGTAGAAGCACCTAAGAGCAAGCTCTCAAGAGAGCTGTTTTCCTTGGATAACCAGCTATTAAGAGAAAACAAACGGTAGAAAAACACCCAATTTAAGATGACAAAGTATACTGACAGAAGTGCCAGTACACCAAGTGTTACAGGATGACTTTTTAAATAAAAATCGATTAAATCGTTCGTCATTACTAAATAAGTTTTTGAGCAGCTGATTCTATTCTTGCAGAAACTGATGCAATAGCAGGATTTGAATCCGCGATATCATTAATAAGCTCTTTAGCTTCATCAAGAGCTTTAGCTACATCACTTTCATTATCACCACGAATAGCAACAGCACCTTCAACTAAAACAATAACTTTTTTTTCATCAACCTGAACAACACCCCAGTTGATGAGAACTGATTCGACTGATTTATCCTCTTTTTCAATGTCAATCACACCAGCTTCTAACAAAGTTGTTAGAGATGCATGATGCGCTAAAACACCGAACTCACCCTCTTCACCAGGAAGAGTAACACTAACAGCATCACCATCATAGATCATACCGTTGGGAGTTAGGATTTCAAGTTTTAACTTATCCATTACAGTCCTTTACTAAGCATAATGCTTATTTGTTCTTCTCATGTTTAGCAATAGCTTCATCCATGCCGCCAACCATATAGAAAGAGTTCTCAGACATATGATCATATTCACCGTTAAGAATACCTTTAAATCCTTTAATAGTGTCTTCAAGAGAAACATATTTTCCTGGCGCACCTGTAAATACTTCTGCAACAAAGAATGGCTGAGATAAGAATTTTTCAATCTTACGAGCACGCTCAACAACATTTTTATCATCTTCAGAAAGTTCATCCATACCAAGTATCGCAATGATATCTTGTAAGTCTTTATATTTTTGAAGTGTTTGCTGAACACCACGAGCAACACTATAGTGCTCTTCACCAATAATTTGCGGATCAAGTAATCTTGAAGTTGAATCAAGTGGATCAACTGCAGGGTAGATACCTTTTTCAGCAATTTTACGGTTAAGTACCGTTGTTGCATCCAAGTGAGCAAAAACAGAAGCAGGAGCCGGGTCAGTCAAGTCATCCGCAGGAACATATACAGCTTGAACAGATGTAATAGAACCTTTGTTCGTAGATGTAATACGATCTTGAAGAGCACCCATCTCACGAGCAAGTGTAGGTTGATAACCAACAGCCGAAGGGATACGTCCAAGAAGTGCAGACATCTCTGAACCTGATTGAGCAAAACGGAAAATATTATCGATGAACATAAGTACATCAAGACCTTTTTCATCACGGAAATACTCAGCCATTGTAAGACCGGTAAGTGCGATACGGTTACGTGCTCCCGGAGGCTCACTCATCTGACCATAGCACAGTGCAACTTTATCAAGTACGTTAGAATCCTTCATCTCGTAGTAAAGGTCATTCCCTTCACGAGTTCTCTCACCAACACCGGCAAAAACAGATAGACCGTCGTGACCATGCGCAACATTGTGAATAAGTTCCATAATGATAACTGTTTTACCAACACCGGCACCACCGAAGAGACCAACTTTACCACCTTTTGCGTATGGTGCTAAAAGGTCAACAACTTTAATACCAGTTTCGAACATTTCAGTTTTAGTAGACTGATCAACAAGTGGCGGAGGATCACGGTGAATTGACCATTCAGGAGCATCTGAGACTTGATCACCACCATCGATTGTTTCACCGATAACGTTAAAGATACGTCCTAGAACTTTTTCACCAACCGGAACTTTTATAGGAGCTCCTGTAGCTTTTGCGTCCATACCGCGAACTAAACCTTCACTCATATCCATTGCAATCGTTCTAACACGACCGTCACCTAAGTGAGCTGCAACTTCTAGTACCAAACGTCTCTCAGTACCCTCTAAACTAATTTGAACTTCAATCGCTTCATTAATTACTGGAAGATAACCATCAAAATCAATATCAACAACTGGGCCCATAACCTGGCTAATTTTACCAATCATATTTCTCTCCATTATTTCATAGACTCCACACCACTGATAATCTCTATCAGCTCTGTAGTAATAGCAGCTTGACGTGCTTTATTAAATTGTACATTAAGTGACTTCACCATCTCTTTTGCATTGTTTGTTGCCGTATCCATCGCTTGCATACGTGCTGAATGTTCAGCTGCAACAGAATCAATAAGAGAGTAGTACATATTGTATTCAACATATTTACTCACTAAAGAATCAAGCATTTTTTCTTCATCTTGAGCTTCAACTTCCAACAAAGAAGTAGCAGTTTCGTTACAATCAAACTGCTCTGTATCAACAGGCAGAACCTTGTTAACATGCAGCTCTTGTGTGATCATATTCTTGTAACCGTTATATATGATATAAAGACCGTCTATCTTACCATCTTTATAATCTTCAATAGATGCAGTAATGAACTCATCTGCTCTTTTTTTATCCGGCTTAGAACTCAGACCTAAAACTTCATCGAATAATTCAATTTCATTATATTTGAAAAATTCGATACCTTTTTTACCGATACCACGTAAACGCACTTTAACATTTTGCTCTTTATACTCTGTTATAAGTTTTTTAACAGCTTTAATAGTTTGAATATTAAAACCGCCACATAAACCTTTATCAGCAGTAACAAAAACTATATCAACCATCTTTGGATTTTCAATCTCTGTAAAACAGCGATTGTCAATACCTCCAACTTTATTACATTTAATGCGTCCAGCTATTTCGGCAATAACCTGATTCATTTTCTCAGAATAAAGACGTGAGCGTTTTGCAAGCTCTTCTGCACGGCGAAGCTTAGCAGTAGAAACAAGTTTCATCGCACGAGTCGTCTTTTGAGTGTTAGAAACACTCTTTATCTGTCTTTGAATATCTTTCAAGTTTGCCATAAAGTTTTCCTTATGCCGCTACAAAGCTAGCTTTGAATTCTTCAAGTGCTTTGATTAGTAATGCTTTAGTATCATCATCAACTTTAGAAGTGCTTCTTATATTTTCAAAGATTTGAGGATAAGATGCTTCAATAAATGGATATAACTCAGCTTCAAAACGAACAACATTTGATGGATCCATATCATCCAAGAAACCTTCGTTACCGGCAAAAATGATAGCAACTTGTTTCTCAGCAGAAAGTGGCGAGAAAGGTCCTTGTTTTAGAACTTCAACCATTCTTTGACCACGTTCTAGTTGGTTACGGGAAACTTCATCAAGATCAGATGCAAACTGAGCAAACGCTTGAAGTTCACGATATTGGGCAAGGTCAAGTCTTAAAGTACCGGCAACTTGCTTAGTAGCTTTAATCTGTGCCGCACCACCAACACGAGAAACAGATAAACCAACATTAATTGCAGGACGAACACCAGAGTTAAACAACTCAGTCTCCAAGAAGATCTGTCCATCAGTGATTGAGATAACATTTGTTGGAATATATGCCGCAACATCCCCAGCTTGAGTTTCAATAATCGGTAACGCTGTTAATGAACCTGCGCCCTCTTCATCAGAAAGTTTAGCCGCTCTCTCAAGAAGACGAGAATGGATATAGAAAACATCACCAGGATATGCTTCACGACCCGGAGGACGACGAAGAATAAGTGACATCTCACGATAAGCAACCGCATGTTTAGAAAGATCATCATACACGATAAGACCATGACGTGCATTATCACGGAAATACTCACCCATAGTAACACCAGTATATGGAGCTAAGAATTGAAGTGCAGCAGCTTCAGCAGCTGTTGAAGATACAATAATTGTATACTCCATTGCACCATGTTCTTCTAAACGGCGAACGATCTGTGCAACAGTTGACTCTTTTTGTCCAACTGCTACATAAATACATACAACACCATTACCCTTTTGGTTAATGATCGCATCGATAGCAACAGTTGTTTTACCTGTTTGTCTGTCACCGATAATCAGCTCACGTTGACCACGACCAATTGGAACAAGTGCATCGATTGCTTTAATACCAGTTGCTAAAGGCTCATGAACAGACTTACGGTTCATAATACCAGGAGCTTTTTCTTCAACGAAACGAGTTTCAGAAGTTTCAATCGGACCTTTACCGTCAATTGGCTCACCAAGAGCATTGACAACACGACCCAGAAGTGCATCACCTACAGGAACTTTTAAAAGACGACCTAGTCTTTTTACACTCATTCCTTCTTTAAGGCTTGTTCCAGAACCAAGGATAACAACACCTACAGTACTCTCTTCGAGGTTCATAACCAAACCTCTGGTTCCATCTTCGAACTCTACCATCTCACCTGCCATAACATTACTAAGTCCGTAAACTTGAGCAACACCATCAGCATAAGAAACAATTTTACCTGTTTCATTGATATCAACACTTAGTTCAAAGTTATCGATACGTTCTTTAATTATTGAGCTGATCTCATCAGCTTGAATTTTTGCTACCACTATTGTTCTCCTCTCGTTGAAAGTTAAATTGCTTTTACAATATGTTCTATTATTTGACTATTGATTCTTGATTTTGAAAAATTAATCTCAATGCCAAGATCTTCTACATCAACTTTAATGCCGTTAAAATCATCTTTTATAAACTTTAAAGATATATTGGAATCAAATTTTTTGCTTAAACCGCTACTTAAATCTTCTATAACTTTAGTGTCAAGATCGCTGTCACTATATACCACTCCACTATATATCTTCGTGGTGTTTGCAACATCTTTTCTCATCGCTTCTGCTATGGCAGGGATAATACTGATACGCTTATGCTCTACAAGTAATTTTATCAGGTTGTCAATCTCTTGAGAGTTTGCAGCTTTCACTGCCGCTAACAAGATCTCCGACTTTTGATCATTACTTACATCCGGACTTTCAATGATTTGAACAAACTTATCATTTTCAAACGACTCTGCTAAAGCAGAAAATACAGAAGTTGTATTTTCCATCGATGTAATATCAGAACCTATTTTCATAGCTTTGATATATCTTTTTGCAATTAGCTCTTCCATCTATGCCACCTTCTTTAAGATAACATTAGCCATAGCTTCTTTATCAAAACCATCACTACTCTGACTAAGCACTTCATTCATCACATCTTCTACAACAGTACGAACCATTTTACGTTGTTCGAACTCCATCAATGCAATATGCTGTTTACTTAAAATCTCAATATCTGCTTCACACTGTTTCATGATGTTGTCATTTAAAATCTTGTTCTCTTTTTTAGAGACCACAGCCAACTCTTCTGCAAATTTCTCTGCATCGGAAACTTTAGCCAAAGCATCTTTTTTAAGAGCAATAGTTTCATTTAACTTATCTTGAACTTTTTGCAACTCATCTGCGATCCCTTGAGATCTTGCAGCAAAGTAGCTTTTTACAGGTTCCGCAACAAGATACCAAATAAGCCCTGCAAAGATTAAAAAGTTAACCGTTCTTTGGACAATATCCGTATCTGCATGTTCTGCACTAGATGCTAATGCACAAGTTGATATCATTAGCATTGTTACTAAAATTCTACTCACTTAACATCCTTATATCTGACTAAATTTAGCTTCAACAGCTTCTTTAAATAGTGGAACTTTAGTTAACAGATCTCTATTTAATTGCTCTTTCGTGTCAGCAAGAGTCTTTTCAAACTCTTTATACTCACCCGCTAATTCAGCACGCTTTGCTTCTAACTTACTATCTGCTAACTCTTTAGCATCCGTAATAACTTTTTCTCTTAGGGCCGCAGCTTCCAGTTTAGCGTTCATAACAATCGATTCTGCTTTTGCAATAAGTTCAGCGATTTCATTATCATTAGAGCTTACTTTTTCCAAGTCTCTTTTGATATCTTCATCACGTTTATTCATATAAGCGAATAATGGATTATAAAGCCAACTGTTTAGAACGGCTATAAGGGTAAGAAATACAACGAATGTAGCTAAAAGTAATATCGGATTTATATCTAACATAGCACCTCCTAAAAGTTGCGTGATTATACTATGTGAAAATTGAAAGGATAGTTAAATTAGAAAAAAAATTTAAAGAATTTTATATTTTATATAAATATTGCTACTCTTTTAGAAAATTCTTCCGTTATTTTGATAAAAAGTTGAGAAAATCTGTTATTTGATCTTCGTTGTCAAATTCGATAGTCAATTTATTTTTACTTGCTTTTGCTTTTAAACCAAGTGTATCAAACTTGTTTGTTATCTCTGAAAAATCATATGGTACTTGAACTTTCTTATCAGTAGTTGAAATTTTTTTGTTTTTCATATTTTTAATAATAGCTTCAACTTCTCTGACACTTAACTTTTGACCTATAATAGAGTTCACAATTAACTGCTGTTGCTTTTCATCTAAACCGACTAAAACTTTTGCGTGACCGGCAGTGATCTTTTTTTCCAATAATGCTTTTTGTGTTTTTGCTGAAAGCTGCAACAATCTTAAAGTGTTTGTAATATGTGTACGGCTTTTATGTATCATCTGAGAAAGCTCATCGTGAGTTATTTCATGGAATTTTAGAAGCTCACTGTATGCTTCTGCAAGCTCAATAGAGTTCAGCTCATCACGTTGAATATTTTCAATCAGAGCAAACTGTCTCATCTTGGATGCATCTGAATTTAAAACAATAGCCCGGATTGTCTTAAGCTTAGCTATCTTACTCGCGCGAAATCTTCTCTCGCCTGCGATAAGGGTATATCCGCCATCCAACTCCTCTGTTACAACAACCGGTTGCAATAAGCCGTCATTTTTGATCGACTCTCCAAGCTCAACCAAGGAGTTCTCATCAAATGTTTTTCTCGGCTGATAGGGATTTGGTTTGATATTTTTTAATGATATATCTAAAACAACATCCGGAGAGGAGCTCTCATTATCATAAGCTTCCTCCATCTCTCCAAGTAGTGCGTCTAAACCTCTTCCTAATGCTTGTGACTTCATTATTTTATAATCGCCTGTGCTAAATTTTGGTATGCAATAGAACCACTCGATTTTACATCGTAAAGAATTGCGGGTTTTCCAAACGATGGTGATTCTGCCAGTTTAACATTTCTTGGTACCACTATGAACTTCTCCTCTTCATCTCTAAAAAGTTTACCTTTAAAGTGTTGACGAAGATCTGCAAAAACCTGTTTTGAAAGGTTGTTTTGAGAAGAGAACATTGTTGGTAAAAAACCTTTTATGCTGAGTTTTGGATTGATCGACTTTCTTACCAGTTTCACTGTATTTAGAAGTTGTGCCAAACCTTCAAGAGCAAAAAACTCACACTGAATAGGGATAATGACAGAATTGGATGCAGAAAGTGCATTGATGGTCATAGGTCCAAGTGCCGGAGGAGAATCTATAATGATATAATCATAATCTTTTTTGACATTTGCTATTGCCTTTTTAAGTACAAGCTCACGACCTTTTGCATTGTCCGTATCGTAGTACTCTTTTTCAATACCCACAAGACCGATATTTGAAGGCGCAAGGTGAAGTGTCGGCAGGTCAGACTTTAAAATAATATCTTTAAGTTTTTTTGTACCGATAAGCACATGATAGATGTTAAACTCATAATCATTTCTATGAAAACCAAGGGATGTCGTAGCATTTGCTTGAGGATCAGAGTCAATCAAAAGAACTTTTTTTTCTGCAACCGCCAAAGAAGCAGCTAAATTTACGGCAGTTGTCGTTTTTCCAACACCACCCTTTTGATTTGCTATTACTATTACTTCGCTCATCTTAAACTAAATATCCTCTCGCCATTACTCGTAATGGAACCATCACTGTTTAATGCAGCACCATCTAATGAAATTCTTAAACTGTTGTTATGTGTGAAAAATTTTTGACTTCGGTAAAATTCTAACCTATATTTACTAAAAACTTGCTTCCATAAAAACTTTTTTTCAAGCTTTTTAAAATATTTTTCTAAAAGTTCCTCTTTTGAGATTTCTATATCTAACTTTGCAAAACCTTTTGGAGCATTTAGCAGGTTTAACCCAACACCGCAAATAAGCACATTTTTACTCACTGTCGTGATCATACCGCCTATTTTAAGATCATCTACATAAAAATCGTTAGGCCACTTAAGCCAAACTCTCGACCCAAATTCACTCAATGTTTCTTTGAGCAGGTAAGCAAAATAGATCGAAGAGGACTCTAACTTGAGATCACTTGGCAACGCTTCAGAAGCGATGGCAAAGGATAAAAAAAGGTTTCCCCTATACCCTTGCCAAGTGTTACCTCTACTTCCCACTCCTGCAGTTTGCATATTGGCAACCACAGCCAAAGGGGGCACTGCTTTTTTTTCCCGAAGCAGCTCTTTGAGATATATCTGTGTGGAGTCTATGCTCTCAAGATAAGATATCTGCAACAGAAACTCTCTTGCCGTTTATATAAGAAAGAACATCCATCTCTTTTTTTGAAGCTGGCTGAACCTTATATATTCTCACACTGCCTTGCGCACAGCCAACAACAATACTCTCTTCATCCATCTCTAAAATTTCTCCGGCTACATTGGTACTTTTTATATCTTCAAGAGCCATTTTTTTCAACTTCAGTCCACTCTCAAGATATACGCCGGGCCACGGAGTAAATGCTCTGTATTTGTTGAAAAGTGTAAGCGCATTATCAAAAACAACTTCACCATCTTTTTTCGTGATCTTTTTGCAGTGTGATGCTTTGGAGTCATCTTGTTGTTGTGGTGTATAAGCGCTAAAGTTTTTTAAAACATCTACCGTTAACTCAGAAGCGACCTCTGTAAGTCTCTCAAACAAAGAGCTCACCATCTCATCATTACCCACTTCTATGGTTTGAACCTTAATAATATCTCCAGTATCAAGACCCTCATCCATCAACATAGCTGTCACACCCGTTGTTGTGTCACCGTTGAGAAGCGTTTGTTGAATCGGGCTGGCACCTCGATATGCCGGCAATATAGAAGCGTGAAGATTGATACATGGAGCATGCTCTAATATCTCTCTTGGAAGTATCTGTCCATAGGCAGCAACAACTATATAATCACACTCTATTGTTAGAAGTTCAGCAACAACATCTTCATCACGAAGCCTGTTTGGCTGATATACTGTTATGTTATGCTTTTGTGCGAGCGTTTTTACAGGTGGCGGCGTCATGATTTTTTTTCTGCCCACAGGTTTGTCCGGCTGTGTGTAAACGCCAACCACTTCAATATCTTTGCTTGCTAAAAGATTTTGCAATATCTTTTGTGCATACTCCGGTGTGCCCATAAAAATAACACGCATCACTTCTCCTTACTTGTAAAAAGCGTACCGCCCTTGTGTTCACCTTTGAGCATAAAACTCTTTACATCACTTAGATCAAATCCACTAGAGAGGAACATATCTATCTTTGCATCCAAAAGATATGCCGCGGCTTTAAGTTTTGTAACAATACCGCCGGTTGCAAATACTCCATGTGGCGTTGCCTCTTTTTGAAGCTCTTTTGCATCTATTTGATGCACTACTTTTACAATCTTTGCTTCTGGATTATGATGAGGATCGCTATCATAGTACGCATCAATATCTGAAAGTATGATCAAAATATCTGAAGCAGTATTTTTTGCAATATATGCCGATAACTGATCATTATCTCCCACGATCAACTCGTCTGTTGCCGTTGCATCATTCTCGTTGACTATTGGAAGTACTCCGTTAGATAAAAGTGTATCTACCGTATCTTTTACTTTTTGTATATCATCTTTTTTACTCAGATTTGCCGCCGTTACCAATACCTGAGAAATAAGGATATCGTGTTTGTCGAATTTTCTGGCATATTTTTTCATCAAAACCGGCTGACCTATTGAAGCCAGTGCCTGTTTGTTACGTATGAGAGCTCTATCGAGTTTGAGTTTTGTGTACCCGGCAGCTACCGCTCCAGAAGAAACCAAAATCACTTCATTGTTTTTTTGTAACTCTGCTAAAAAATCAACCAAAGCACTCATTCTTTTGAGTGCGATATCACCCCCTTGGGTTAATACAGCACTCCCAACTTTGACAACTATGCGTTTCATCTATACACCTAACTAGTAAGTTTTTCTATCTGATTGCACCAAGTTAAAAAGTGCATACTTTAAAGGTTCTATATTTTTTGAAGTAGCCGATGAGATAGGTGCGACAAGATATGGTTTTTCTCTCTCATAACCCAGTGTTTCATCTGCACTTTCTTGAATAAAATAAGGGATACTCTCATCAAAATCAAATGCACTTTTTTCATTTGCCTCTAAACCTAAAAGCTCTAAAAAGCTTTGAACCAATTCTGTAAGCTCCTCAGGCGGGACAATATCTGCACGCGTAAGTGCTATGGCATATTTATTTTGAGCCATTTTTTCAGAAAAAGAAGAAATCTCATCCTGTAAGGTCTCAATCTGCTCTTTTAAGTCTCTGTAGGATGCCAAGTCCACCATATAAAGAAGTGTTTTTGTTCTCTCTATATGTCTTAAAAACTTAATCCCCAAACCTTTACCCTCATGAGCTCCACCGATAATACCCGGTATATCTGCCATGATAAAGGACTCAAAATCACCAATATTTACTTGACCTAGCTTTGGAGTGAGTGTTGTAAACTCATAGTTTGCGATCTCCGGACGAGCATTGGAGACAGTCGAGATCAAAGTTGACTTACCGACATTTGGAAAACCTACAAGCCCAACATCGGCAATGAGCTTCAAATCAAGCTTAATATGTCGTGTTTCACCTTTTTCACCCGGTTGTGCATATGTAGGTCTTTGGTTGGTTGCTGATTTGAAGTGAGTGTTGCCTAGTCCACCTTTTCCACCCTGAAGAAACTTTTCCTCTTGGCCATGTTTGAGCATATCAAAAAGAACCTCTCCAGTTTGCATATCAATGATCTGTGTTCCAGGAGGCACGATGATCACTTTTTTTGCACCCGATTTTCCGGTCATGTTAGAACCCTCGCCGGGTTTACCGCCTTCAGCTTTTATGTGCATTTTTCTTTGAAAATGGGAAAGGGTATGGGTATTGTTGTCACATCTAAACCAGACGTCACCACCTTTTCCGCCGTCACCGCCATTTGGACCACCATTGAGTACAAATTTTTCACGACGAAAAGCAACACAGCCTTGTCCACCTTTTCCTGAACTTACTGTTAATTCAACGCTATCTGTGAACATTGTCTTTCCTTATTTTTTAAAAACTTAAAAATTCACTGTTAACAATAAAAAGTAAATTATTAAATATTTAGTAGTAGAACTTCTCAAAGTTCCAAATTGAAAGAAAAATATTTGAGCGTTTGCTCAAATATTTGTAGAATTATGCAGCAGGTACGATCGAAACTTGTTGACGTTTTTTATCTTTACGCTCAAAAGCAACAACACCATCAACAAGTGCAAACAGAGTATGATCTTTACCCATACCAACATTTTTACCTGGGTGAACTTTTGTTCCTCTTTGACGGATAATAATGTTACCGGCTATTACAGCTTCTCCACCAAATTTCTTAACACCAAGTCTTCTACCAGCTGAGTCACGATTATTCTGTGTACTACCTTGACCTTTCTTATGTGCCATCTCAAATCTCCTTAGTTAGTTTAAGCTTACGCTGCTATTTTCGTGATACGAACACGAGTGAAATCTCTTCTGAAACCTCTTTTAACTTTACTATCTTTACGACGACGTTTCTTGAAAATTACAACTTTCTTGTCACGACCTTCGTTGATAACTTCAGCAGTTACAACAGCACCATCTACATATGGAGCTCCCATTTTAAGTTCACCAGCATTTACTGCTAAAACTTCTTTGATTTCGATAGTTGCTTTTGGCTCTAGAGACATTTTATCTAGTGAAAGAATATCACCCTCTTGAACTTTATACTGCTTACCACCGTTTTTAATAATTGCGTACATCTACAGTCCTTAAATCTTTAATACTTCAATACCCGAAACAGACATAATATCATACATTTACAGGTTTTTTTTCTACAAAAAGTGCGGAATTATACCCAAACAAGCTTTAAGTTTTATTTAATCAATATCTAATTCTATCAATACCTTACTCTAATGTTTAAAAAGTATAGGAGTACATAAAACCGCCAAAGGTATCGGGTTTATCCTGCTGATAAGTATATTGTGATTGTGATTGATAAAAATATGTAACTTTATGTGCATCATAAAAGATATCGACCCCCATATATATAGAAGCATTTAAATTTTTTTTATCAGTATTATAGCCCCTGTTTTTGGCTTCATCCAATATGTGTGAATAGATAAGCACCTCACCATTGAGTCCTATACTGTAGGACCAACCAAAACCCTTATGCTTTGTTGTCAATTGCAGAAGTGTCGCTTCCTCTCTGAGATAAGGATAATGAACATTGAAATTTTTCACATAATTCTTCCCGATACGAAACATTGTTCCACTAAACAGATCTGTAGTAAAGTTTCCAATCTGTGCACCATAATGGTTAAACCAATCCATATCAAAACCGTTGAAATCTGACTGCCATGTTATCTCTCCATGTCTAAAAAGGGTATTGATAACAATTTTTGTCCCCAGTTGTGTTTTCCATCCTTTTGAGCTGTCATTGCCTATAATAGAGTGAAAAGCATTTTGAACCAGACCGGCACCCGACTCTTTACCTATCACTCCAAGTTCTGCTCTTGATTCAAAGAAGTTCGTAGATGTCCACTCAAAAAGATATATTCCAACCGC
>JALWLL010000059.1 GCA_026996295.1 Sulfurimonas sp. | reverse complement strand
AGAGGGAAACGCCCGGCTCCATTCCGAACCCGGAAGCTAAGCCTCTCATCGCTGATAATACTGCAGGTTTCACTTGTGGGAATGTAGGTCGCTGCCTAGTTCGTCAGATTTTTTACCCTCTTTTTTGTTCTCTTTATTTATTACTTAATTTTTATATCCTTTTTTTTCTTTTATTACTCCTAGATAATAAGATATATGCTATTATTTTGCTTATTATTTTAGGAATAAAAATGAAACAGTATATAAAAGATCAAGTTAAAAAATCGTATGAAACAAAACAGGCTATATATGCCAATGAAGTATTGCTCAGCATTATAGAAGTCGTTGCAAATGAGTGTGTGAAACTCTATAAAGATACGTCTAATAAAAC
Source organism: Sulfurimonas sp. (assembly GCA_026996295.1). Lineage (GTDB taxonomy): Bacteria > Campylobacterota > Campylobacteria > Campylobacterales > Sulfurimonadaceae > Sulfurimonas. The sequence continues at coordinate 13,469 of JALWLL010000059.1, read as the reverse complement.
TATTCTTGCAGGTAATGGTGGCAGTGCAGCAGACGCGCAGCACATAGCGGCTGAACTTGTAGGACGTTATGGTTTTGATAGACCCTCAATCCCCTCTTTGGCTTTAACAACTGATAGCTCAAATCTTACTGCTATCGGTAATGATTATGGGTATGATAAAGTTTTTTCAAGACAGCTAGAAGGTATGGGGCAAAGTGGCGATATATTTTTTGGTATATCCACTTCTGGTAATTCTCTCAATATTATCAATGCTTTTAAAAGCGCAAAACAAAAAAATATAATGACAGTTGCTTTAGTTGGACGAGATGGTGGGGAGATGGCGAAAATCGCTGATCATGCTATTATTGTTCCTTCTGATTCAACGCCGCGTATTCAAGAATCACACATATTGATAGGACATATTTTATGTGACATTATTGAAAAAGAGATTTTTGGTAACGGAGTTAATACATAAGTGAAGAAAAAAGCTCTTTTTTTAGATAGGGACGGTGTTATTAATATTGAAAAAGATTATCTATATAAAATAGAGGATTTTGAATTTATTGATGGTATTTTTGAGCTGTGTAAGCATTATGCAGATTTGGGGTATATTATAATTGTTGTGACAAATCAGTCTGGCATTGCGAGGGCTTATTATAGTGAAAATGATTTTAATGTTTTGACTTCTTGGATGATTAAACAGTTTCATAACAGAGGGATAGAGATAAAAAAAGTTTATTATTGTCCCCATCACCCCGATATATCTGGAGTTTGTGATTGTAGAAAGCCAAAACCGGGAATGTTGCTACAAGCAAAACAAGAGTTTGATATTGAGATGGATAATTCACTTATGGTGGGTGATAAGGAAAGAGATATAGAGGCTGCTCTGCGTGCTGGAGTGACACAGACCTATCTTTTTGATGAAACAAAGAGTATAAAAAATTCTCAAGCAACAAAAATAGTAAATAAATTAGAAAATATTTGGAAGTAGTGATGTTAATACTTAACTGTGGTGGAACCTTTAATAAAAAATATAATATGATAGAAGGTGAACTGGAAGTTCCTTACGATAACAGTTCTATAGAGCAAATTCTTCAAAGATATGAGGGGGATTATGATCTAGCCGGTGTTGTCTATAAGGATTCTCTTGATATGGATATGAACGATAGAAAAATGTTGGCAAATATCATTTTGGAATCTAAAGATGATACTTTTATCATAGTTCACGGTACTGATACTATGCATATGAGTGCTGAGTTTTTATCAGAAATATTTGATGATAGAAAAATAATTTTAACCGGAGCTATGAAGCCTTTTGAAATAGATCAAGTTGAAGCAACCTTTAACTTGGCAATGGCTATAGGTTTTAGTAAATCTTTAGAGAAGCAGGGTGTATATATATGTATGAATGGTCATATAGAACCTTGGGATAGATTGAAAAAAAACACTCTTTTAGGAAAGTTTGAAATTGTCCAGTAAAATAAAATGTTCTCATTGTCACCTCGAGTTTGACAGTGCAGTTATGATAAAGGATGGGGAACATTATTTTTGTTGTAACGGTTGTCAGGGTGTTTTTAATCTTTTAAGTGATGAAGGTCTTGATGGATTCTATGATAAAAGTGCCGATGTGGTGCTTACTCCGCCAACACAACAATATGAAGACTCTTCAAATTTTAATGCACCCGCCTTTTATGACAAGTTTGTTAAAAAGGATGAAGATGGTTTTTATGGGGTCTCTTTAATCATTGACGGCATTCACTGTTCTGCTTGTGTGTGGCTGAATGAGAAAGCTCTGCATAAGATGGATGGTGTAATAGAAGCAAATATAAACTTCACCAATAACAAAGCACATATAGTTTGGGCAGATGATGTTGTTAAACTCTCTGAAATTATAGATATGATACGGGCTATTGGATACAATGCATACCCATATGACGCTTCAATACAAGAAGCAAATGCCAATGCACAAAGAAAAGAATACTATTTAAGAATGGCAGTTGCAATTTTTGCATCTATGAATATCATGTGGATAGCAGTAGCTCAATATGCAGGCTATTTTACAGGTATAACCCAAGAGATGAAAACTATTTTAAATGTTGCAGAGGGAGTACTGGCTACACCTGTTCTTTTTTATAGTGGCTGGGTATTTTTTCGGGGTGCATACTACAGTTTGAAAAATAAAGTAGTCAATATGGACCTACTTGTTGCAACTGGGGCCACTTTAACATACTTTTATTCTATTTATATTACGATTAATGAGGAAGGTGAGGCTTATTTCGACAGTGTGAGTATGATTATTACTTTTGTGCTAATAGGAAAATTTTTAGAAGTACTGAGTAAAAAGAATGCAGCTGATACGCTTGATATCATTGGTAAACATTTGCCAAGTGAAGTCAATATCGTTGCGGACAATAAAATTATCTCTTGTAAGCTCGAAGATGTTAATGTTGGAGACACGGTGGTTGTCTCTAGCGGAGAAAAAATACTGCTTGATGGTGTGATAAGTAAAGGTGAAGGCTCCTTTGATGAATCCAATTTAACGGGTGAGAGTGATCCTATATATAAAAAAGTTGGTGATACTATCATCAGTGGAACAACGAGTATTGATGCTGATATACACTATAGAGCAACAAAAGATTTTGAACATTCAACTCTTTCGAGTTTGGTTGCTTTACTTGAATCTGCCATCAACAAAAAACCAAAGATAGAACAATTAGCCAATAAACTTTCAGAACATTTTTCTACAACAATTTTAGTTTTGGCTTTTGTTACATTTATCGTATGGTGGTTATGGCCACATGATTTTGAAACTTCATTTATGGTTGGGATTTCTGTGATCATTATTGCATGTCCTTGTGCCCTTGCTCTGGCTACTCCTGTGGCTACACTTGTAGGTTTGAATCTTGGAGCCAAAAGAGGAGTTTTGTTTAAAGAAGCTGCTCAACTTGAGACTATGGCCAAGGTAGATACTTTGGTACTTGATAAAACAGGAACAATTACGATAGGCAAGCCAGAAGTTGTAAAAGTACATATGTTTGAAGAGTTTGACAAAAGATTTTTGCTTTCAATAGTAAAGTCCTCAAACCACCCTGTAGCACAAGGTATATATAAATATCTTACTCAAGAGGAAGAGATAGAAGAATTGTTGCTCGAGAATTTTTCTCAAGTTCCGGCACAGGGAATTGTTGCAGATTGCTCGGGCAGTCAGTTTTTTGGTGGAAATAAGAGGTTGATGGATGAAAATAATATAGAAGTTGATTTTGCTAGTGAAAATACTTTATTTTATTTTGCGATTGATCATAGAGTGGTTGCGATTTATGAGTTGAGTGATAGGATTAAGGATGATGCACAGAAGATACTTGAGAGTCTGAATCAAAAAGGGATCGAGATTGTCATGCTTACAGGTGATAATGAGCAAAGTGCAAGAAAAGTTGCCAAGGCTGTAGGGATTAAAAACTTTTTGTATGAGCAAACACCTCAAGCGAAGTCAGAATTTATTGAAAAACTACATGAAAATGAAAAAACTGTAGTTATGGTCGGTGATGGAGTGAATGATATCCTTGCATTGGCACGTGCAGATATTGGCATAGTGATGGGAAGTGGAAGTGATATAGCCATTGATGTAAGTGATGTTGTATTGTTGAACGATTCCTTAAGCTCTTTAAACGATGCTTTTAAGATTTCACGCACCACATATGGACTAATTAAACAAAACTTAGCTATTTCACTTGTGTATAATGCTATAACTATTCCGCTTGCAATGGCAGGGTATGTGATCCCTCTGGTTGCTGCTATATCGATGTCGGTAAGTTCATTGTTGGTTGTTGGTAACTCAATGCGTATACGTATGAAATGGAATAAAAATTAGGAGATTGCTATGGATAACTGGGTAGTTGCAATGATGCTTGGGGCATCACTTTTTTTAGGAGCCGTGGCTTTATTTGCTTTTTTATGGGCTATAAAAAGTGGACAGTTCGATGATGAAGAGAAGTTTTTAAATGCTGCCAAGTTTGATGGAGAAGAGGAGCTCAATGATGCGCTTAAGCAAGAAAAGAAAAAACAAAAACTCAAAAAAGAGTACAGACCAGAATGAATAAATAGTGACTTTGGAAGTTAAAAAAAGAGGTGAATTGCCATAAAGGCAATTCAAAAAGCACAGAAGTACTAAAGGATTATTTACCGATAGTTTGTGCGAATGCTTCTAGATCAGCGTCAGAGTATTTAGCAACTTGACCTTTCATAAGTGCACCCATACCGTGAACATTTCTAGTACCAGCTTTGTACTCTTTTAATGCAGTAGCGATATCAGCATGGCTCATTTCAGAAACAGGAACAGATTTGTTCATAGCTTTTTTACTCCAGTCAGCACCATGGCAACCAGTACATGCAGCTGCGTTAACACCAGCCATTAGAGATGAAGTTACAGTCAATGCAGCTATAGAAGCGATAACAATTTTTTTCATTTTTTTTCCTTGAGTTAAAAATTAGATTTTATTATAGTCATTTGAGTCTTAAATGGAGGTTAATGAATCATGGGGTATTATTTTATTAAAGTTTATATGAAATAGGTGAGAATATGCGATACATTGACGATGATTTACAAGATAAAACAATATTGATAACAGGCGGTGCGGGCTTTATAGGGTCTAATTTGGCTTTTTATTTTCAAAAGAATCACCCACAGGCACATGTTGTGGTACTGGATAGTTTCAGAAGCAAAGAGACACTCTCTAACGGAAATTTAAAAAGTTTTGGTCACTTTAAAAATCTTTTAGGGTTTAGAGGCGAGATAATAAGCGGCGATATAAATGATAAAGATCTTCTTCTTGATCTTGAAGTTAATTATAAGTTTGATTATATTTTTCATGAAGCAGCGATCTCTGATACGACAGCTCTTGAACAAGATCTTATGATCAAAACAAATGTAAATGCATTCAAAGACTTGCTTCACTTGGCCAGTGCACATAACGCAAATATGATCTACGCATCTTCTGCGGCAACTTATGGTAACGCGGAGTCTCCTCAAAGAGTTGGACGTGAAGCGCCAAATAATGTATATGGTTTCTCAAAGCTGAGCATGGACAACTTAAGCCGTCAATATATGAAAGAGAGTGATATAAAGATCGTGGGCTTGCGTTATTTCAATGTTTATGGAGCGGGGGAGTATTTTAAAAATACAACGGCTTCTATGATTTTACAGTTTGGACATCAGATACTTGCAGGAAAAAATCCTCGTTTGTTTGAGGGGAGCGATAAGATACTCAGAGATTTCATATATATAGAAGATATCATTCAGGCTAACATTAAAGCGATGCAGCCAAAAAACAGCGGCATATATAATGTAGGTACAGGTAAAGCGAGAAGTTTCCAAGATATTGTAGATATTTTACAGCATGAACTCGGCACACAATATGAGTGCGAATATATTCCTAATCCTTTTGTCGGTTCTTATCAGTTTCATACAGAAGCAGATATAGCTACAACCAAAGAGATGCTTGGCTATACACCTGCTTATGAGATGGAAGATGGGATCAAGGCATATGTGGATGAGATCAAAAGAATATATGAAGAAGAAGTGAAATAGATGAAGGTTCTAAAAAACTTCAAACCCAATATCCTTGTTGTAGGTGATCTTATGATAGATCACTATTTGTGGGGAAGTTGTGAGAGAATTTCCCCGGAAGCTCCTGTGCAAGTAGTTGATATAGCAAAAGAGACAACGGTGCTTGGTGGTGCCGGAAATGTTGTCAATAACCTAAAGGTACTTGGTGCGCAGGTGAGTGTGAGTAGTGTTATTGGGAATGATGACAATGGTGTAGAACTAACAAATATGTTACACGATATCGGAGTAAACACTCAGGAGATCGTTTTGCAAGAGGGGAGAAAAACATCGAAAAAAAGTCGTGTTATTGCGGTTTCTCAACAAATACTCAGATACGACAAAGAGAGTAAGGACGATATACAAAAGGAGTCGATAGAGAAAATATTACACTCTTTACGCTTTAGTATTTCAAAATATGATGTAGTTATACTTTCAGATTATGGCAAAGGTGTTTTGACCCCTGAATTGTGCCAAGGGGTTATAAAGCTTTGTAAGCAAAACAATGTAAAGGTTTTGGTCGATCCCAAAGGGAGTGACTTCTCAAAATATAAAGGTGCTTACCTTTTAACACCCAACAAAAAAGAGGCGATCCTTGCTACAAAAATTGAGATACAAGATGAGGAGTCTCTCAAAGAGGCGCTTGTACAATTAAAAACAGAGTGTGATCTTGATATTTCACTCATAACACTTTCAGAAGACGGTATAGCTACCTATGATACTGAAGTAAAAGTGTTCCCAACTGTGGCGAAAGAGGTCTTTGATGTAACAGGAGCGGGAGATACTGTGATCGCTTCCATAGCTTTTGCTCTTGCCGCGGGGAAAAATATAGAAGAAACAGCGGCATTTGCAAACCTTGCTGCGGGTGTTGTTGTAGGTAAAATAGGCTCTGCAACTGTAAGTATGGATGAGATAGAGGAGTATGAAGCATCTTTACATAAAAGTACTTCTGATGCGCATATAAAAAGTTTTGAAGATATAGATACCCTTATTAAGAGATGCCGTGCCAACGGAAAACGCATTGTCTTTACAAACGGCTGTTTTGATATACTTCACGTTGGACATGTCAAATATCTTCAAATTGCCAAAAGTTTTGGAGATATTTTGATAGTGGGCTTAAACTCTGATGCTTCAGTTTCAAGACTTAAAGGTCCGAGTCGTCCTGTCAATATTGCTCAAGACAGAGCATATATATTGGCAGCTTTGGAAGCGGTTGATTTTGTAGTTCCTTTTAGTGAGGATACCCCGTATGAGCTTATCAAAATGATACAACCTGATGTGCTTGTCAAAGGTGGTGACTATGAAGGCAAAGAAGTTGTCGGAACTGAATTTGCTGGCGAGTTAAGATTGGTTGATTTTGTTGATGGCAAAAGTACAACAAGAACAATAGAAAAAATACAAGGAAAACAATGTTGAAAAAATTAAGTTTAATAACTGTGAGTGCAGTCTCTGTATTTGCAATGCACTCTGCAGAGATAAATATAAACAATACAGATTTAGAGTTGTCTGCAAAAATGGATGTGGGACAGTTTAACTATAATGTAGAACCTTCTACAATGTTCATAGGTGCGAAATATCTCAATGCAGATGAAGATAATAGTGATATAGATTCTGGAATTGAAGCATATTATGAACTGAACTTTTTAATGCAACAAGAGATCAATAACAGTGGCTTGAGTGTTGGTATGGGAGTTAAAGCAAACCATACAGAAAACTTTACTTCCATCCCTCTTGGTCTTGAAGTTTCCTATGAACTGCCAAAGTCAACATTTGTACCGATTTATATAGGTGCAAGTATTTACTATGCACCCGAGGTTCTTGCAATGGAAGATGCAAAAAACTTTTTGGAGTATCGCGTAGGTGTTGATATAGAAGTGATTAAAAATGGTCGTATAGTACTTGGGGCAAGAGTACTTGATACCAACTATGAAGTCAATAATGTAACTACAAATATTAACTATAATAAGTCGGCATATATGGGTTTTAAGTTCTCTTTTTAAAACCCCAGCTCTTTGGCAGCTTCGATAACTTCAGAAGCTGCAATGCTTTTCATGCATTCATGATGTCCTAAGGGACACTCTCTTTTCATACATGGAGAACACTCCATCTCATGCCTTACAATAATACTTTTATCATTCATCCATTGTGATGTTTCTTTATATCGAGTCGGTCCGAAAACGGCTACTGTTGGAACTTGATAGGCTGCTGCTACATGCATGGGACCGCTGTCATTGGTGATAAAGAGTGAACACCCTCCAATGTAGGAGCACAGCTTCTTTATGGTTGTTTTACCGGCAAGATTTGTATAGTTGTCTATACCAAGTGTTTGGAGGTTGTGCTCTATCTCCTGCGCCATTGCAACCTCATTGGGTCCACCAAAAATAACAATGTCATACTTATTTGCAAAGTACGCTGCTACCTCTGCAAAACGTTCCGGATACCATCGTTTTGCACTTCCATAGGTTGCACCGGCATTAATTCCTAAAGTTGGTTTTGTAAACGCTTTTTTATCGATGTATAAAGTAAGTTTACCGATTGTACCATCCCATTGTTCGGTGTTACTCATCGCGAGTTGTGCATACTGTTTCACCAGATGTTGTGCTGTGGAGATTTTTGGTGCATGAGAAAGCAAAAACATAGAGTGCCAAGATCTTCTTGCTATACATATCACGGTACCAGTCAATCTTAGAAGCAGTGAGGAGTGGAGTTGATCTCTAAAGGTGATGGCAAGATGGAATTCTCCAAGTGATTTTGCAAGTTTATAGGTTGCTAGAAACCTGTTGGGTGCTTTTTTTGTTTCATCAACAATTGCCTGCTCACATTTTGGATGATCTTTCAGTGCTTCTATACTGACATAGCTTCCAACAAAAGTAAATCTCGCATGTGGATAGTACTGTAGCAAAAGCTCTATCGCCGGTGTCGCCATCACGGCATCTCCAAGCCAGTTGGGAAGTACAATCAAAACACGCATTATTTTGCCCACCTGTTTTTTCTTAGAAGCTGAGCTTCTGCGGTATCTACAGAAAAAAGAAGTTCTTTCATCTCTTGTACATCTTTGTCATCGCCACTTTTTTCTACAATATTTTTAAAGTTGTATTTGATATACCCTTGCGGTGAGATGAGACCTATGAGATTGCCCGCATAAAAATAGACAAATCTCTTTGCCACCTCTTTGTCAAACAACGAGCTTCCCATCGTTGTTATCTCCCCCTCCCAGCCCAGCATATCAACAATAGTTGCAAAAATATCGTTGTGTGAACCTAGGGTATGGAGCTCTTGAGGCTGAAATATTTTAGGAGCGTAGATGATAAGGGGAATTCTAAAATGTTCTATGGAACTTAATGGTTTATCGTCCGGACGGTATTGCCTTGCGATAGGGTTGAGTGCGTCACCGCTTCCGTGATCGGAAGTAAAAATAAAAATGGTGCGATCAAACCAAGGCTCATTTTTGATACCTTCCATAAACCTTTGTATGGAGTTGTCTGCATAGATGAGAGAGTTAAGTGAACCGTTGTAGTTTTTTAGATCATGTGGATATCTTTCAAACTTTGCACTAGGAAGATGAAAATCGGAGTGGGTTGAAGCGGTAAATGTAAAACCCAAAAACGGTTCTTTCATCGTGTTGAGCTTTTTATGAAAAAAATCAAACATATTATAATCGTATGTTCCCGTAAGGGGAGCACGACCCTCATCGACATCTTCTACATTTGGCATATCTTCAGCGCCATAGTACTGATCAAATCCAGCCAATGCACTCACGGCATCAACCCTGTAGGAGCGGCGATTTGATCCTTGCATAGAGATGGTGGAGTAGCCGTTGTCTTTGGCAACATTGCCAAGATAGCTTAAAGTTGAGAGTTCCAAACCTTTACCGAGGTATTGAGCACCCGCAGGTATGGTGACACCTGAAAATAGAGAGGTTATACCAAAAATAGACCTATAACCGTTAGAGTAAAAAGAGGTGAATTTTAAGCCTTCTTCTGAGAGCTTTTTAAAGTAAGGGGTAACACCCAGTTCTTTATAGTGTGTAAATCCGTCAAGGTGTTCTGCACCGAAAGATTCCAGAAGTATTATCACCACGTTATAGTTTTTTGTATCTTTTTTTGAGTAGTGGCGCATAAGAGGGTAGTGTTTGTCAACAAAGGGAGCATTGGGTGTTTTAAGTGCTTCTTGAGTGATTTGTATCGCTTTATCAAGTGGGAGCAGGTTGTGTGAAACAGATTTTTTGGAAGTTCGGTAAATGGTGAAAAATCCGTTAAGTGCTAGGTTGCCGCTGCTGACCTTGTTAACTGCATAGGCATCAGCACTTCCAAAACTTTTACCCCCAAAGTTGTTGCGTATGCCGATAAAGAGAATCAAAACAGTGACAAGGGAGAATGCAAAAAGTTTTTTCCCGGAGATAAAGTGTGTAAGCGGCTGAGAAAAAAGTTTGTACACACTGTAGATAAAAACAATACTAAAAACCACAGCCATAATGGTATATGGCAACATCGAGCCAAATGCCATACCAAAAATAATATCCATATCATTAGCGAGATTGAAGATCTCATTGGACATATGTCGGTGGATGTAATCATAATAAAGTACATCACTAAAACTCAGTACAAATATGGTATTGAGAACAATTGCCCAAAGCAGGGCAACAATCGCTCTTTTTTTTGGCTCTTTGAGAAATAAAAGGGCTAAAATAAAAAGTGAGGAAAATGTAAAGAGTGTGATCATATCGACACGAAAGCCCATTACAAAGGAGGCATAAAGTTCATTGCCTCTCAGGTTTGAGAAATCATCAGGGTAAAAATTGTAAAGAGTTACCCGTATTGCCATCATTACGAGAAAACTAAACAGTAGAAGTGATATTATCTGCGTGAATTGATTACGAAAAATAATTTTCACTCTTTCTCCTCAATAATAAGCTTATACAAAATATGGGTAAAAATATAGACGATAAAAAATGAAGTAACCACATCACTAAAAAAGTGTCCTCCTGCAGCTACTCGTGCCAAGGAGACCAATACTCCATAAGTGATAGCAAGGAGCATCCAAAACTTTTTTCTGCTTTTTGCCAAAAGAGCAAATCCTATGAGAGAAAAAGCTGCCGCTGCATGTCCTGAACTAAAGGAATGACCTCCTTGATTGCTCATGACAAATGCCGGTGTGAACTCTTTGTCTCCACCGTAGTGTATAGTTTGGCTTGGTCGGGCTCTTCCCCAATTCTCTTTGAGCATTGCATTGACTACAAGGCCTGGAGCGATACTTAAGACAAGTAGTAAATAAAGCATCACTTTGCCGTTGATACCAAAAAGGTTGTTTTTACGGAGCACATTGTAAAGAAAAACAGCAATACTGCCAAGGGCAAGGAAAAGGATAACAGGTCGCACACTGTAGTAAAAAAACTCCTCTATGATAGTGCCGTTGAGAGGAAACTCTTTAGCGTTGTAAAAGAGATCTGATATGTAGAGATCTATTTGCGGGAAGGTTATAAAAACAAGGGAGCTCACTAGAAAAAGCACCCATATATAAAGTGGTACATTTAAAATTTTTTTATTCATCATGAAATTATACCGCGTCTTTGATATAAATATATAAAGGGGAGGAGGTGATCTTTAAAGTCTCTTCTTTAAGTGCTTTGCCATCCATCGTGTAAACATCAAAATACTCTTCATTTTTGAGTGTTGTTTCTTTGAGTGACCAGTGAATTTGTAAAAGTTGGCTGTTGCGTAAACATTGCAGTACATAATAGCCTCTTTTGATATCCAAACGAAGAAACTGTGCGTCATGGAGGTTTTGATACATAAACTTATAGACCTCAAATGCGGAGCGTTTTTTAATCCCTTCTCTGTTGTCAATGAGTCCGTAGCCCGGAGCTATGAGCTGGTGCCATGAGACAGAATCGATCTGTTGTGAAGCAAAAGCCAAAAGATAATAGCGTAACATATAATCGGCATAAAGTTTCTCACTAACACACTCATGCTCACTTGTAGGTGCATAAGGGGCTGTGTTGCTTATGGGCCAGTTTGTCTCGGTGATATGAAGCTTTTGTTTGGTTTTTGGACTCAGCCATACCATGGTACTGAGGAGTGCAATCTTGTCTGAGAGCGAAAAACCTATTTGGGCATTTTCCGGTGCTCCACGTCTATCGACATAGAGTAAGGCAGCGATCGCATCATATTTGTACTTGTAGAAGTTAAAGAGGGTGTGTGCAGTAAAATGGTACTCAAAATCTATCACTCCGCTTCCCATAAGCTGTATATCGTTAAATTTTTCTTGTTTAAGTTCATAAGCACATTGAAAAAATTTGTTATACTCATCAACACTGAAAAATCCCCATTTTGCGCGGTTGATCGTAGAGCCTATCTCAAAGAGATCGATCAAATGATGTAGTTCTTCAAAGATAGTTTTCAAGTCTTTTTTGAGAAGTTGCAGATCTTCTATGTGCTCTCTGTCTTGAAGAATTTTGAGGGTGATTTTTTTATCCTGGTTCTTTTCTGCAAAGCTTTTGAGATCTTCAAGCGTTTGCATCTCCCACAGTTTGAACCTTAAAAGTATTCTTGTAACACCAAGCTCATCTAAAAGCATTTGTGTTTCTTGCGGCTCTCTTTGGTAGTCAACACCCATGCAAAAAAAAGTTTGAGAATCAATTTTCTTTCTTTTTACAAAAGGTGTCATAAGAACTGAAAAAGGTACAATCACAGATGCTATGAGAAAGGTTTTAAGGAGTGAAAAAAACTCTTTTTGCCTCATTTTCTTTTTGTAGTTTTTTTCTTTGAGTTGTGCGGGTTGATCAGAGTAGCTGTCCCAGATAAATGGTTCTTTCATTTTCATTAAAACCTATAGTTGAATTGTAGATAGTGTGTGTTGTTATACACGGATGCATGCAGAGTTGTATATTCATCGAGCATAAAAATATCATGCATGAAAATACCTATGAAGTTGCCTACAGAAGCCCCGATAAGCTGATCAGCAAAGGAGTGGCCTTGCTCTTGTACTCGTGTTAGGGCGCTTGCTGTGGCAGTTGCGTAACTTATGGAATTGAGGGTATATTTACTCCATTGAGGGATACTAAGTTGAGCAACATTTCTTCGTGTCATGGCAGAACCTGCAAAAGGCCCAAGCGCATGTTGTGAACCTATTGCATAGTAGTGGATATTATCGGGTGATCTTTTGTCAATGTGATTGAGTGTGTCACTGGCGATCACACTGCTCTGAAAAGCGAAAACTTCTGAAAGGATTCTTTTGCCTTTTGTTGCATAAGAGGCATCTTGAATAAAAAGACCGCTTAAGTAAGTTTCGTAGCTGTTAAGGGAGCGAAAAGTATCATCAAGGTCATTGTTGAGAAATTGCTTATCGATAATATAATTGGTGAGTTGTGTATCATAATCAGTGGAGTAAAGAGCAGTCGCACCAAGCAAAGGGGTCCAACTTACATAATCAGTTGCTGCATTATAAGAAGCTTGTTTGGTTCGATTCCAGGTTGATGTCAAAGAGGCTGATGAGCATCCTAAAAAGAGTATTGCAAAAGATGCTAAAAATATAAATTTCATTTTTCCTCTTGAGAGTGAGTATTGAATAAGTGTAATTATATCAACACTTAGTTAAAATAATGATAATGAAAAATATAGGAAATTATACATGAAGATAAGCGTAATAGGAACAGGGTATGTAGGGCTTGTGAGTGGAGTATGTTTTGCTCAGATGGGCAACAGTGTTACCTGTGTGGATATAGACGCTAAGAAGATAGAGAGTCTTAAAGAGGGTATCATCCCAATCTATGAGCCGGGTCTAGAAGATATGACACTGCAGAACTATAAAAAAGGGACACTTCACTTTACAACAAACGCACAAGAAGCGATTGCAAATTCACTTGTCTCTTTTATAGCAGTGGGAACTCCTA
>JALWLL010000058.1 GCA_026996295.1 Sulfurimonas sp. | reverse complement strand
TCTTTTTCATAAGCAGATGAAGCAGTGCTTTTGTTTTATCGTTTTGTTTGTTGAAATTACACATTGGTGTACCTTTTGTTTTATTCATTATATACTACAGCAATATTTGTGCCGTTGTTTTTGGCTTCATAGATTACAGAATTTAACTTATAGTAATGAGGGTAAGTAAGTATTTATACCATTTTTCATAAATTTTACTAATTTTTTTTATAATTAACTGAAATAACTATTAAAATATTCATAAAGTCAGATTTGTTTAAGCATATCGTAATAACAAAGGTATTATGATGTCAAAAGTAAAAGAAGACAAAATTTGTCTCATTTAAAAAAAGGATGCAACGTCATCCTGAATATTAAAAGGTAAAAAATGCAAGTTTATTTAGACAACAATGCTACTACAATGTGTGATCCACAGGTTGTAGAAGTTATGCAACCATTTTTCAGTGAGCTTTACGGTAACCCGAACTCACTTCACAAATTTGGAACGGCAACACATCCGGCTTTGGCTAAAGCCATAGATCAGGTATATACGGCTTTAAATGCTTCTGATAATGATGATATCGTTTTTACATCATGTGCGACAGAGTCAAACAACTGGGTTTTAAAATCTGTTTTTAATGATCTTATTGTCAATGGGGATAAAAATCATATCGTAACAACAGAGGTGGAACACCCTTCTATCCTTTCTGCATGTAAGTTCTTGGAAGAGGAGGGGGTGAAAGTAACATACCTTCCGGTAAATGAGCAGGGCATAGTAGAAGCACATACTGTGAAAAGTTTTATCACTGATAAAACAGCGCTTGTTTCTATTATGTGGGCTTCCAATGAGACAGGTATGATTTTTCCTATTAAAGAGATTGGTGAGATCTGTAAAGAAAAAGGTGTACTTTTTCACTCTGATGGTGTGCAAGCTGTTGGAAAGATCCCTGTAGATCTGCAAGATGTGCATGTTGATTTTGTTTCTATGTCCGCACATAAGTTTCATGGTCCAAAAGGGATAGGTGCTTTATATATTAAAGACTCTCAACCACTTACACCGCTGCTTCATGGTGGTGAGCATATGGGTGGGCGCCGCTCAGGTACGCTCAATGTTCCTTATATTGTGGGTATGGGTAAGGCGATCGAGCTTGCTACTACAAATATTGAAGAGACAATGGCGAAGATAAGAGCCAAGCGTGATCGTTTGGAAGATGAACTTCTCAAACTGAGTGATACTTTTGTCGTTGGTGATAGAGAAAACCGTACACCAAATACTATCCTTATCTCTATTCGCGGAGTGGAAGGTGAAGGTATGTTATGGGATCTTAACAATGGTGAGATCGGTGCTTCAACCGGTTCGGCATGTGCAAGTGAAGATTTGGAAGCAAATACGGTTATGCTTGCAATAGGAGCCGATAATGAGCTTGCTCATACGGGTATCCGTTTAAGTCTCTCACGTTTTACGACTGATGCAGAGATCGATTATACTATTGCACATTTTAAAAGTGCAGTTGAGAGACTTCGTGCAATTTCAAGTTCCTTTGCAAAACAGGCTCCAACACCGGGTGGAGAGGTTCAAGAGTGTGAACTGCACCACCACTAATTAGAAAAATTATGAAATACAATTAAGGAATATACTATGGCAAAAGATGATTTATTAGGCGCCTCTTTATGGGATGCGTACTCTAACAAAGTAACAACACTGATGAACAACCCTAAGCATCAGGGTGAGATTTTTCAAAGTGAAGCTGAGAAGCGTGGGCACAAACTGATCGTTGCTGATTTCGGTGCGGAGAGTTGTGGAGATGCAGTGCGTTTGTATTGGGAGATCGACCCTGAGACAGATATAATCGTAGATTCAAAATTTAAAAGTTTTGGTTGTGGTACGGCGATCGCATCGAGTGATGTTATGACAGAACTTTGTATAGGCAAAACAGTACAAGAAGCGGTAAAAATAACCAACATCGATGTGGAGTTTGCTCTGCGTGATGATCCGGATACTCCGGCGGTTCCGCCACAAAAGATGCACTGTTCGGTTATGGCGTATGATGTTATTAAAAAAGCGGCAGCTCTTTACCTCGGTGTTGACTCTGATAGTTTTGAAGATGAGATCATTGTGTGTGAATGTGCTCGTGTAAGCTTAAAAACACTTCAAGAGGTGATCAAACTGAATGATCTCAAAACCATCGAAGAGATCACAGACTACACAAAAGCGGGTGGTTTTTGTAAGTCTTGTATCAAACCGGGTGGACATGAAGCTCGTGAGTACTACCTTGTAGATATCTTGGCAGACACACGCCGTGAGATGGATGAAGAAAAAATGAAAGCTGCTGCAGATGCCGGTGATGCAGGTGATTTTGAAAATATGACACTTGTACAGCAGATCAAAGCGGTTGACGCGGTGATCGATGAGAATGTACGCCAGTTCCTTGTTATGGATGGTGGAGATATGGAAGTGATCGATATCAAGAAAAGTGATGATTATATTGACATCTATATCCGCTACTTGGGTGCGTGTAACGGTTGTGCCTCTTCAGCAACGGGAACACTGTATGCGATTGAGTCAACACTCAAAGAGAAACTCTCTTCTAAAATAAGAGTACTTCCAATATAAACTACAAAGAGTCTTCCCCTTGCTCTTTGTATTTGTATAAGAAAACAAAACCTTCAAAAAACTTGGTGCTTGTAAGTGCCAAAGTTTTATTTGTGTAAGTAAAAACTTTCGTTACAATGCCTCCATGTATAATAAACTTTACCCAAAAATAATCGATGCACTTGTAAAAGATGGCTATATTGTTCTGGAAGATGCTTTCTCAGAGAGCTTATGCAGCGCACTTTTGAGTATGGCACAAGATGAGAGCGCGTACAAAAGAGCAGGGATCAGCGGGGCTGATAAAGTTCATCTTGACAACAACAGAAGAAGGGATAAGATCCGCTGGCTCGAAGGTGGTACGAAAGTAGAGGGTGAGTTTTTGGCATTTACAAAAGAGCTTCAAGAGCATCTGAACCGTGAGCTGTTTCTTGGACTGTCCTACTATGAAGCGCATTTTGCCAGATATGATGAGGGTGATTTTTATGAGAAACATCTTGATGCGTTCAAAAACTCCAAAAACCGCGTAGTAACAACCGTGTATTATCTTAACAAACACTGGGGCAAAGAGGATGGTGGAGAGCTTGTTGTGTATGATGAAAACGATACATTTGTAACAAAGGTATCGCCAAAAGCAAATACCTTAGTGGTATTTTTAAGTGAAAAATTTCCCCATGAGGTACTGGCTTCAAGGAAGAAACGCTACTCTATAGCAGGATGGTTCAGAGTAGATAAGTTTTAGTGCTGTGGCTCTTTGATATATTTGAACCTGACAAAGCACATCCATTCGCGTGCATCTGATCTTTCACAGTTACAACCGACATTCATATCTTCAACATTGTAGTTCTCTCGCGCTATTTGTTTTGCCATCAGGCATGCTTCCCTTTTATGCTTGGCACTTGCACGCTCAAGTCCATCAACTAAAGTGGACTGGGCAAATAAAATTGTTGTTATTGTAAGGAGTATAAGTGTTTTCATAGAGAGATTTTACATAAGAGTTGCTATACTCCTGCTTATGAAAAAGATTGAGTATATAGAGCTTGGGGCTACTTTATTTGTTCCTGCCACACATAAAAACCTGAGTGAAATTATTTGTGCACAGAAGTATCCACAGCTTAAAAGTGTGGTTATCGATACAGAAGACGGGATAAACAAAGAGGCACTTGAGGATGCTTTAGTGCAGATACAAAAAGTTTTGTATAGTTTGAAGCGCTCTGAGCTGTTTGTTTTTATCCGTCCTCGTGATCCGCAAGTTTTAAAACAGCTGCTTGATTATGAGGGTATTGAGAAGATTGAAGGTTTTGTACTTCCCAAATTCTCTCTTGAGAATGGGTTTGAGTATGTACAACTTCTCAAAGAGAGAGCTTTTTATATGATGCCAAGTATTGAGGGGAGGGAGCTTTTTGAGCATGATAAACTTCTGAAGCTAAGAGAGCTTCTGTTGCAACATAAAAGTAAGATTTTGCTCATACGTTTTGGTTTGGAAGATATGTTGGGGGTGCTTGGTATGAGGCGAAAATGTGAAGATAATATCTTTGATATTGCTGTCACTTCCAGCATTGTGGGAAATTTTATCGCGATATTTAAGAGCGTGGGTTTTGCTGTAAGTGGTGGTGTGTACCCCTGTTTCAAAGAAAAGGAGGGTTTCATAAAAGATCTCAAGCGAGACCTGTATGAGGGGCTCTTTAGTAAAACCATTATCCATCCTGATCAGATTGAACCGGCACATCACGTGTACAAAGTCACACAAGAGGAACTCCAAGAAGCTTTAGAGATCACGCAAAGTTCAGAAGCTGTCTTTGCACAAAATGCCAAAATGGCTGAGAGCTCTACAATGTTACCGTGGGCTACAACTATCATCAAAAGAGCCGCTGTTTACGGGGTAAATTAAGTAAATATGTGATATATCATATAAGTAAATATTTTATTATTGTGGAAATCAGATGAAAAATGCTTATATTGGAAGACAGCCGATCCTTGATGCAAATGGTAAACTTTTTGCCTACGAAGTCTTGTACCGTGATTCAAAAGAGGGGGCTCATGTAACCAATGATCGATATGCAAGTGCAGCGGTTATTAACAATATTTTAAACAGATTTGGCACAGAAGCTCTTCTTGGCGGACGTAGAGCATTTATAAAGATCGATGAGAAGTTTTTGCTGAATGATCTGATCTTCTCCATACCCAATGAATTTTTTGTTTTTTCCCTTTTGGAGAGTGTTGAGATGAATGAAAGGGTTGTTGAAAGATTGCAACAGCTCAAAGAAAGAGGTTTTGTCCTTGCCATCAATGATACCGCCTTGGATGAGGCAATACTTCAAACATACAGTGAGGTCTTGAGGGAACTCTCTTATATCAAAATCAATACCAACACCTGCTTAAATGCCCAAGGTAAAGAGAGCATAAGAAAATTAAAATCCTTTGGTCTTGAGATTATCTGTACACAGATAGAAGATGATGCACATTATTCTCTGGCAAAAGATTTTGGTTGCTCTTTGTTTCAGGGCTATTTCTTTGCAAAACCAAAGATCATTGAAAATAAAAGGTGTGACGCCAATCAGCTCAATGTCATCAAGCTCTATAACCTGCTACTGCAAGATGCCGATATTGATGAGATTACGAATGAGTTTGAGAAAAACCATGTGATCGCTTTTCAGCTTTTACAGTTTATAAATTCAGGAGCATTCCACTTTAAAAACAGGATCTCTTCCATCCACCATATCTTAACACTTATGGGGAGGATCCCTTTGGCTCAATGGCTTATGCTGATGATCTATTCAAAATCAGTTTCACGAGATGAAGAGTATTCCCCTCTGCTACTTATGGCGATCAACCGTACACGCCTGATGCAAAATATGTTAAAGATCATTCAACCCGATGCTCAAAGAAATGCACTCGGTGAAGCATACTTTGTGGGGATACTCTCTTTGATGGATACGGTCTTCTCAGTTGAACTGAAGCATATTCTAGAGCATATGTGCATCTCAGAAGCGGTCTCCAATGCTCTTTTAAAAGATGAGGGTATATTGGGAGAGTTGTATATTTTGGTGCGTGATATTGAAGATTTTAACACGCAGGCCATTGAAGATTTTGCCCTTAAACATAAAGTAGAACTCGAGAAGATCAATAGCGCGGTTATGGAGAGTATAGAGCATGTAAATGATTTTGAGCAATCATATCATGCAAGCTAAAATGCACCTCAAAGAGGTGCAAAGCTTTGACAGTGAGGAACTTGCAATATACAAAAGTTTACGTGAGAGTGCTTTTGGTGATGACAACAGTTTTATCGCAGACTCTCCAAAGGTTGTGAACAAACTCTTAGAAGGCGATCTTGAGGTCAAAAGTATTTTGGCAACTTCTGAGTACTACGAAAAGTTTTACGAACTGCTTTTACACAAAGATATACCGATACTTTATGTTGCCACGAAAGAGATGATGCAAAGTATAGTGGGGCATACAGTACATCATAATGTTATGATGCATGCCATTCGTCCACAACACAACACTCTTGAAGATCTTGGTGAGCATATCATTATGCTCGATGAGATCACTTCGACACAAAATATAGGCTCTATAGCGAGAAGTGCAGCGGCTCTTGGGGTGGACTCCTACCTGCTTCCAAAACAGGGTCCCCACCCTTATGCAAGAAGAGCCATACGTGTCTCTATGGGTTACACGGGGAAGCTCAAAATCCACACATATGATGATATCATCAGCGTGATAAAAACACTGCAAGGTTTGGGTTATCGTGTTTTTGCAGCAGAGCTCAGTGAAGATGCGACCATGCTTCGTGAAGTACAAGTGCCTCAAAAATGGGTGTTGCTTATGGGGCATGAGGGCAAAGGTATCTCACAAGAGGTACTTGAAGTATGTGATGAGGTTGTGAGCATAGAGATGCAAGAGGGTGTAAAAAGTTTCAATGTCGCAGTTGCGGCATCTATTATGATGTATCAGTTTACAAACAGGTAGGCTAATCTTCTCTCATTTGTAAGTACAACTTGGGAATAAGCAATAATCAAGTAAATCTATTGATAATAATATCAATTCATAGTATAATAAATAAAAAGTATTGATTAAAAAATATATAAAAAGTATAATCAATATATTTTATTGACAGGAGAGCTTATGTTGTTTCCCTATGGTAAAGTGGTCATAAATGAGGCTTTTTATGACCGGCACGAAATCAGAACTTCCATTCATAGACTTTTAAAAGCTGCGCAGTCGTTTATGCTCAAAGCACCACGGCGCTACGGAAAAACTTCTCTTATAAAACAAACATTGCTTGATATTGAGCAAGAACATTTCTATGTCGATTTTCGAAAGATACCAAGACTTGAAGTGTTTAACATGCAGTTGATGGAGTATATCTATGCTCAGATGGGCTTGCAGGGTGCTATAAAACAGATACAAGAAAATATTATAACTTTTTTAAAAACACATCGCACTACCGTGAAGGTTGATGCCGCTTTGTTTGAGGCATCGGTTGAGCTTTTTGCATCGGATAAAGATGAGGAGGATAAGCTTGTTGCGATTTTAGAGCTTTTGGGAAAGCTCTCAAAAGAGTTAGAATATCCTCTGTATATTGTTTTTGATGAGTTTCAAGATGCCGTGAATATGAGCAGTAAGATAGATATCTATGAAATGATGCGAGCAGAGATACAGCACCATGAAAATATCTGTTATATCTTTGCAGGTTCAAATATGACTATGATGACAACTATCTTTGAGACCAAGAGCGCACCGTTTTATAACTTTGCAAGAAAGCTCACATTGGCTCCGTTTGAAAAAAGTGAACTTGGCAAAGAGATTATCAAGGCATTTCGAAGCAGGGGAGTCGTATTTGAAAATGATGCGTTGTTAGATACTCTTATCGATAGATGTGGAGGGCATCCCGCAAACACTATGCTGGTTTTACAAATGGTAGAGTTCAAGATGCTCGATGAAGATATCAAAACAATCACACAGGCAATAATTGATGAGTGTTATCAAGCCGCACAAGAGGAGATGCATGATCTGGTGATGGAGTATCTCAAAGAGATGAGAACAAAAGAGCATCTGCATGATGTTATTTTTCGCATGGCAAATCATCAAAAGCAGATTCTTGATCCAAGCTCACTTCAGCAAAAAAGAAAGTACTTGGTAGATATGGGACATCTGCGACATATCAGGAGAGGAGAGTACGAGATCATCGATAATTTTTTACGAGATGAGTTGATCGATGCGAGTTTTTAGTGGTGTAAATTTTTAGTAATGCATATAGACACTCCCAAGCAGAGCATGGGTGTGAGAGGTCATGCTGTATTTAAAATAAAAAAGCTACTTGATGTATAACTTTTGTCTACATAAAGATATGATATAATAATTCCACTTGAGGAGTTTATAATGTATTCACTACAAGAGCTGAAAAGCGATATCTTATCATTAAAACCATATATCCAAGAAAATTATGATGTTGATGAAATTTATATTTTTGGATCATATGCAAGAAAAGATCAAAACGAAAATAGTGATATAGACCTTTTGGTCGATTTTAAAAAAACTCCTGATTTACTTACATTTATTGAAATAGAAGAGTTTTTAAGCAAAAAGCTCAAACATGTTGTTGACCTTGTTCCCAAACGCAAGCTCAAACCTCAACTACGTGATACTATTCTTAAAGAGGCAATAGCTGTATGAAGCGAAACTATAAGTGCATGTATCCGTGAGATAGAAGTTATCGGTGAGGCCGCAAAACAAATCCCAAAAGAGATTACTGATAGGTTTGACGATTTGCCATGGTCTCTTATGGCAAAAATGAGAGATAAATTGATCCACTGGTATTTCGAAATAGATGAAGAGATCGTTTGGAATGTAGCTAAAGACAAGCTTCCAGATATAAAAATTCAGATTGATAAAATTATCGAAATTATCTAAAAAAACAATAATCTATAGAGACACTCCTAAGCAGAGTATGTAAGGAAAACTTTTATAATGTATCGGTGTAAAAACAGAGTATAATTGCATATACAGATACAAAAAGGCTCAACAGAGTGAGTAATTCAAATTTTTCAAATCTTTCTTTATCACAAGAGATGCTAGATAACCTTGAGCAGATAGGTTATAAGCAGATGACACCCATACAACAAAAGAGTCTGCCTTTCATACTTGAGGGGAAAGATGTTATCGCGCAGGCAAAGACCGGAAGTGGTAAAACAGCAGCTTTTGGCATAGGGATGCTTAACAAACTGGATGTAAAAAACTTCAGGGTTCAGGCACTTGTGCTGTGTCCGACACGTGAACTCTCAGATCAGGTGGCAAAAGAGCTTCGGGTATTGGCTCGGTGTACACATAACATAAAGGTGCTCACACTATGTGGAGGAAGTGCTTTTGGCCCGCAGCTGGGTTCACTTCGCCACGGTGCCCACATAGTCGTAGGTACACCCGGAAGAATACTCAAGCATCTCAAAAAAAATACGCTCTCTTTGGAGAGTTTACAAACCCTTGTTTTTGATGAAGCGGATCGTATGCTTGATATGGGGTTTATTGAGGAGATTGAAGAGGTTTTGGAGTATGCCCCCGCACAAAGACAGACACTTCTTTTTTCCGCTACATATACAGATGAGATCATAGCTATCAGCAACAGAGTACAAAACAAGCCCCTAAGTGTCAAAACAACAACATATGAAAGCAGCAACAAGATACTTCAGAAGTTCTATAAAGCTTCAAATGGTGACAAAGTAAGCACTTTGGTAAAAATTTTTAGTACTTATAAACCTGAAAATGTTATAGTTTTTACGAATACTAAAATAGAAGCCAAAGAGTTGGCAGAATCTTTGCAAAGCAAGCAGATAGATGCTTTGGCAATACACGGTGACCTTGAGCAGTATGAGCGTAACGATGTTCTTGTTCAGTTTGCCAACAAGAGTTGCCCCGTTTTGGTAGCAACAGATGTAGCTGCCCGCGGGCTTGACATAAAAGAGCTCTCAATGGTGGTGAATTATGATCTGCCCCACTCAATGGAGACATATACACACCGCATAGGCAGAACAGGTCGGGCAGGTTGTGAAGGTATAGCTGTGACGCTTTACATGGAAGATGAACTTCCAAACATACAAGAGTATCAGGATGATGAGTATATTTTTGAATCTACAGATACTCTTGAGGGTGCAGAAGATTTTACAATGAAGCCAAACTATGTTACTTTGGTCATAGAGGGTGGTAAAAAAGAGAAGCTCAGAGCAGGTGATATACTCGGTGCCCTGACGGGAGATGTCGGGCTTCAAGGATCGAGCATAGGTAAGATAGACATTTATGAGCGTCAAAGCTATGTGGCCATAGAGAGTAGCGTTATAGAAGAAGCGTACAAGAAGCTTCAAAACTCAAAAATCAAAAGTAGAAAGTTCTCTACTTGGATATTGCAATAAAGGACAGATATATGGACAGTGATGTTAGTTTTGCTCTGATTCAGAGTGTAATAGATTCTCAAGAAGCTTTGGTTGTTATTTTTAAAGGTTCCACCCCGATCATGACTAACCGAAGCTTCAACCGCTTTCTCGGAGTCTCTTCGTGTGAGCAGTTTGCACAGAAGTGTGGAAATTTTGTAGATAGCTTTATCCCCCATCCATCGTACTTTCATAAAGAGAAGATGCCAAAAGATGCTGAGTGGTTTGAAGAGATACAGAAGCTTCCGGAAGTGGACAGAGTGGTCAGTATGATGACGAAAAACTATGAAGCTCGCGCTTTTGGTGTTACCTTGGAGCAGACGATCGAGGATTATACGATAGCGACATTTACAGATATCACAGAGAGTCTCATTAAGCGTATTATGATTGAGAGTCAAGCAAATATGGATGCAGAGAGTGGCGCATATGCAAGAGAGTATTTTTTGCAGATAGCCAGAAGTTATCAAGATGCTGCACTCTTCAATGAAAAGATCATCGGAGCCATAGAGATAGAGCTTGATGCGAGTACAGAGTATGAAGATCTCAAAAATTTTGTAGAGAGTTTTCAAAGAAGTACACGTCAGGATGATATGCTGATCCGCTGGCAGGACAAAGGGTTTTTGGTCGTATTTTTGGTAGATACCCAAACAAATGCGCATCAGATGCTTGCAAAACTCAAAAGTATGAGCAAAGCCCCTGCTATGAAAGAGTTCTCATATGATCTTAAGCTCTACATTCAAGAAGACAAAGAGAGTGTTAAGTCTCTTATTAAACGTATAGAAGCATAGGTTTTATCCCTAGTCCATCCATCGTCTTGGATCGTAGCCGTCACTAGGACGGATGAGCTCTTTTTTTTCGAGCTTTTTAAGCATCGTAAAGGTGCTTTTTCCATCAACCGGGCTTTGCTCGTTATCGCTATATTTTTCAAAGCCAAACTTTTCATAAAAACTTACAGCGGGACTCTCCTGAATGACACTCACACTGATTTGATCATATCGGGTTGCCGCTTCTTGTAGGAACTGCTCTATCATTGCGCTGCCTATGTGCTTGTTTCTAAATTTGGGAAGTACACCCATCAGCATTACGGGGGTTTGCTCATTGACAAAGCCCTCAGCCTTGTGATCTGAGTTGAGTCTTCTGCACCAGATGGCTCCGGCTATTTCATTATTTTCCAAAGCATATAAGCCGAGATCTTTGGGGGTGAGTCCATAAAATTCATAGTATATTTTGAGTTTTTCAATATCGCTTAGTTTTTTTTCAACTGTATCAAGACGCATCGCGTAGGGAAGTATATCTTGTACAATTTTTTGTTCGGATGATCGTAAAAAGTATAGTATAGGGTTCATAAACATCATTATATCACACAAGCAACAAACATTTTGCTATACTAAGAAACAAGAGAGTTCTCAAGGGTTTGATATGGATATTGAATATATATATACGGTAATTGGTGCTTTGATATTTATAGCCATAGTGATAGTGGTCTTAAAAAGTGATGTGAGTAAGCAGGTACAAAGCAAAGAGGAAAAAAGGTATGAGATCATCAGCAACTACAAAGCACAGCTTAACAAGGAACTCGGAGCATTACAAAATGATAAAGAGGCTTATATAGCGAAGAAAAACCAGCTTCTAAAAGTCTTCAGCGATGAACTGTCTCGCAACATATTTTTTGACAAAAGTGAAATAAGTGAGATCATTATGGATCTTGCGCAGGATACATAACACTCTCTAAATCTTTGAGATCCTGTAGTACCCATGGCCATTCGCCATAACCACTCTCAGTATTGATATGCCCGGCATCTTGAAGCACTTCCATCTCAACACCGAGACTTTGCCCTAGTGTTTGTGCCTCTTTGAGTGTCATATAGGGATCGTTGGTGGATGCTATGAGTATGGCCTCTTGCGCATAAAGATTGTGTGGGATATCTACGGGAAAAAAGCTTTTTAGTTCCTCTATGTTACATTGTAAACTCGGTGGAGCGACAAGGTAGAGTTTTCTTACCTGTGAAAGTTTGGCTTCATTACAAAGATGAAACCAAAGGATATTTGCGATGGAGTGGCAGATCACCACATCAGGATCAAAACTCTCTAAGTGTTCTTTGAGTTGCTGTGCCCATGCATCTTTGTTTGGAAGTTGCATATCTTGGAGTTTTGCAAAGCAAACTGTACCGTAGTCCTTTGCTATCTCACCGGCAAGCCAACTTTGCCAATGGGGAAAGTCACTTCCGCCCCATCCGTGAACAAGTAAGACTTTTTGTTTCATGCGCTTTCTTTTTTGCTTCTTTTGAACATTGTTCTGATTTTGAGAAGACCGAGCCTCATACCGCTGTATTTCATGATTTTTGCAAGCTTCTTCCACTCGTATTTGCCGTAGCAAGGTTTTGGACATTTGCGACATTTTGGTTTTTCTTCATAAGGGCATGTTTGAAGTTTTATATAGGAGTAAAACAGAGTCTGCTTGCACTCGGTGCAGAGATTGTACTCAACAGAGCGGTTGAGGTCTTTACCGTCATA
This sequence comes from Sulfurimonas sp., assembly GCA_026996295.1. Classification (GTDB taxonomy): domain Bacteria; phylum Campylobacterota; class Campylobacteria; order Campylobacterales; family Sulfurimonadaceae; genus Sulfurimonas. Next base: position 1,428 of record JALWLL010000058.1, on the reverse strand, counting down.
TACAAGCCTGACAGTCTCCCCTTTTTTTTCTTCATTATGGTGCTGATGATCACAATAATATTGTATAAATTTTAAGACGGTTTCACTGTCTGTTATAAATTTCTCTTCAGTCATATCTCTTGGCCTGTGTGGCAGTTATTTTGCAAAGATATTGCAAATTCCCTAAGTTTATCAAAAAAAAAGATAACTTTTCTTGATATATGTTAGGGTTTTATTATATTTTATTTGAGTTAACCAACAGATTTTTGAAGCTTTTTACACTCAAAAGTTTTAGAGTGTCACTTTTTAGAGATTTCAGCTCATTTGAAAAACCTTTTTTGCTCACGAGTACAAATATATCGGCATCGATTTTTGCTTGGCTGCATTTTGCTTCTAAAGCAGAGAGTTCACTTTTTTTTACTTTTGCATTGGTGTATTTGCAAGAGCCTACAACTGTTTTGCCTGAAGCTGTTTTGGCAAATATATCTATCTCTATCTCTTTGTCCCAGTAACTTCCCACTTCCACAATAGGGTCATCTTGAACGTTTTGTTTGAGAAGTTCATGTGACAATTGAACAAATATTGGGTGTACAAACTCCTGTTGTCGATTTGCAAAACGCTCTTGCACCTCTTTAAAGTTACCCTCTTTGATCCCTTGAAACAAAGGGGAGACAAAGGCGAACCAAAATCGCAAAAAAGGTGAAGTGAAAATGAGCTTATTTGGTATAGGGTATGCATCGGCCCATGAGGTAAATACTTTTTTAGGTTTCTCAACCCTTATGAGCCCAAGCTCACAAAGCTCCTCAACTGCTTTGGCTCCAACCTCTTGAGGAACATTGGCACGTTTAAATGCACTACTGAGTTTCCCATCACCAAGAGCAATACCTGTAAGGATCGCATGGTATGTTGGAGAGCCTGAAGTGATTTTGCTCACATCGTTGCGTATGTAAGCGTAGTCTTGGAGTATTAACTCCTCTATAAGTTGTATGGTTGGTTTGGAAGTATCTATGCTATCCCACTCAACACCTCCAAATATACTAAAGAACTCAAGAAGCTCCTCCATGTTGTTGATATGTTGCGAGGTGTAAAATGAGCGAAACTGCTCAGCGGGTGTTTGCTTGCTTATAATGATGAGATAGCCTTTTATCTGTTTTTGAAATTATACTGCATTTAGACAAAATACCTAGCATCAACTGAGAAGGGATAGTAACTTATGCTGTAAAGGAAAAATCTATGCATAATATTTCCTTAAATTCTAAAAAGTGTAACATATGTCACATAAATATTACTTATTTCTGATACAATTATCCACATATAACCTTAAAGGAAAAAATATGAAAAAATTAGGTTTGATGGCACTTCTTGTTAGTGCGGCTTTATTTACAGGAATTGGTGCTACTTCGTTAAGTGCTTCTGATATGAAATGTGGTGCAGGAAAGTGTGGAAGTG
>JALWLL010000057.1 GCA_026996295.1 Sulfurimonas sp. | reverse complement strand
CCGGTTTTGTTTTTGCACTTGGAGTATTTGCGCCACTGACACTTGCTTCCATCCTTGCTACATTTGCAGCGGCGATCTCCGCTTTTGTCATCGTAGTATCGGGGGAAGCCCAAAAATGGATCACAAAACCAACGATCAACATCAAAGCACCCAAAGATCTGATGATGATATTCTGATGTTTCATAAAAATATTTATCATAAATCACTTCTTATATACATATCTAATATGAATTATGTCAGACTTCCGATATGAATTTACTTAAAGAATTTTCACTCAATGACAAATGCTCATACCTTGCTAACAAAGAACAACTTACACACTACAAAGTGATAGATGAGTGCACAGCCTCTGCGTGCCAAGAGCTTATTGAAAGAGGCTACAGAAGATTTGGAAAAATGTACTTTAGACCTGTATGTTCTGAATGTGATGAGTGCAAAAGTATTAAAATTGATGTAGAGAATTTTGTATTTACAAAGTCTATGAGACGCATTATGAGAAAGGCCTCCCATATCAGAAGCTTTATACAAACGCCTACAGTGACTCAGGCACACCTTGATCTGTTTGAGAAGTATCATCTTTTTATGAAAGAGAAAAAAAACTGGGAGTACAACCCAACCTCTGCACAAAGCTATTATGCCTCATTTGTAAGTGGGCATAACGATTTTGGCTATGAGATCCTTTATTATGATAAAGAGAAGCTCATAGCAGTAGATCTGATCGATATTTTAGAAGATGGTGTCTCTTCTATCTATTTTTATTATGATCCCGATTATGCGCACTACTCTTTGGGAAAGCTGTCGCTGTATTTTCAAATCAAGTTTGCACAGGAAAGTTTTAAAAAATGGATATACCTGGGATATTATGTAAAAGATTGCCCCTCTTTGGCATACAAGGCACAGTACAAACCCTTCAAAACACTCCAAGGCAGACCTGGAATATATGAAGAGTATATTTGGAAGTAAGGAGTTTTAGTAAAGTAGTTCTTTTTTTTGCTCTTCTCTAATCTGTATTTTTTTTCTTATCGCCTCGTCATCAAGAGTTTTTTTCAAAGCTTCCCGTTTTGCTCTGTCATTGGCTCTGATTCTTTTGATTCGTTCCTCTTCGATCTGCTCTTTGGTTAAACTCGGCTTTTGTAATCTTTGCTCTTGTTGTTTTATTTTTGCATCTTCATCGAAAAAGTTTTTGACATACTCGGTAGCATTTATCTCATCACTATGTTGTTCATAGTACGTTTTAATCTGCACAATATTACTTTTTATATCGATAAGTCCCGTATTGAGTAATTGTGAAAACAATTGGGAATCATTATTTTGTATTGCAGAGTGATAACTGTTTCTGACACTGCGAAGAAAAAAATCATTTGTTTTTGAAAGTTCGCGTAATTTATTTAGATACTCTTTTTTTGTGCTGCCCTTCTCACTGTTATCTAGGGCAAAACCATATTTTTTTGTTTGTGAGACATCCAAAAGATATTTTTGTATTTTTGGCTGAAAGACCTCAAAGAGTTTTATGTTTTGTAGCTTTTCAATCCCCTTTGCATTGTCATATATCACATCTCCCAATGCTGAATAGGCTAGTGGATTTTGTGCTAAAAGAAGTGTTGAAAAAATAAATAAAATGAGTAGTTTTTTCATAGTATCACCTATTGTTTTGTTTTGCTAATTATATCAGATTATAAATAATATAAGTGGAAAGTAGTGTTATGCACTTCCGGGCTGGAAGTGCATGGATGGCATAAGATTAGCCGTTGCGTTTTTTCTGAATCTCTTCAGAAACATTTTTTGGAACCTCTTCATAGTGATCAAATTCCATTGAGTATGTAGCACGCCCTTGTGTTGCAGAACGTAAATCAGTTGAATAACCAAACATCTCAGCAAGTGGAACAAATGCATCAACAATTTTGTTACCTGAACGGTCACCCATGTTATTTACCTGTCCACGACGACGGTTAAGGTCACCGATAACATCACCCATAAAGTCTTCAGGAACTTCAACTTCCACTTTCATCATCGGCTCTAAGATCGAAGGGCTCGCTTTACGACAAGCTTCTTTAAATCCCATTGATGCAGCAAGTTTAAATGCCATCTCATTTGAATCGACATCATGGTAAGAACCATCATAAAGTGTAACTTCAACATCTTCCATAGGATAACCTGCAAGAACACCGTTTTGCATAGCTTCCTCACAACCTTTCTCAACTGCAGGGATATACTCACGTGGAACAGCTCCACCTTTGATCTCATTGTTGAAAACAAAACCTGTGTCCGCTTCACCCGGCTTAACACGTAAGTAAACATGACCAAACTGACCACGACCACCGGATTGTTTAGCATATTTGTACTCTTGCTCAACCTCTTTTTTGATAGACTCACGGTATGAAACCTGTGGAGCACCAACTTCTGCTTCAACCTTAAACTCACGCTTCATTCTGTCAACAAGAATCTCAAGGTGTAGCTCACCCATACCGGAGATAATAGTCTGACCTGTTTCTTCATCAGTATGTACTCTAAAAGATGGATCTTCAGCTGCTAGTTTACCTAGAGCAATACCCATTTTTTCTTGGTCAGCTTTTGTTTTAGGCTCAACTGCAACAGAGATAACCGGCTCAGGAAAATCCATACGCTCTAGTACAACTTTTTCTTCAGGGTCACATAAAGTATCACCTGTTGTTGTTGATTTAAGACCAACAACTGCACCGATTTCACCGGCATAAATCTCTTTAATCTCTTCACGCTTAATAGCATGCATCTTCAAGATACGGCCAATACGCTCTTTTTTATCTTTTGTTGTATTGTGCACATAAGAACCTGACTCTAATGAACCTCTGTATACACGGATAAATGTAAGCACACCAACAAACGGGTCTGTCATAATTTTAAATGCCAATGAAGCAAATGCACCATCATCAGTTGAAGGAACTTCCACTTCAACACTTTCATCATCCATCATGGTTCCCATGATCGGTGGTGCTTCTACAGGTGATGGCAGATAGTCAACTACAGCGTCAAGTAAAGTCTGAACACCTTTGTTTTTAAATGCAGTACCCGGAGTCATTGGCACAACAGCCATGCCGATAGTCGCTGATTTGATAGCTGCTTTGATCTCTTCTTGAGAAATCTCTTCACCCTCTAAGAATTTCATAGCAAATTCATCATTGCCATCAACTTCTGAAAGTGTTTCTAACATCTTTTCTCTGTATTCATCAGCAATCTCTTGTAACTCCGGACGAATATCTTGCTCGTGATATGCAGAACCCATTGCAGCATCAGCATCCCACACGATCTCTTTCATCTTAACAAGATCAACAACACCCTCAAAATTCTCTTCAGCACCGATTGGTAGTTGAAAAGGCATTGGGTTCCCTTTAAGTCTCTCACGGATCTGACGCTCAACTTCATAAAAGTCTGCACCAGTTCTGTCCATCTTGTTAACAAAAACAATAGAAGGAACTTTATAACGGTTTCTTTGTCTCCACACTGTTTCTGATTGTGGTTGTACCCCACCAACAGCACAGAATACTGAAACAGCACCATCAAGTACACGCATAGAACGCTCAACTTCAATGGTGAAGTCAACGTGGCCCGGAGTATCAATAATATTGATCTGTTTTCCTTGCCATTCACAAGTTGTTGCAGCAGAAGTAATAGTGATACCACGCTCTTGTTCTTGTTCCATCCAGTCCATGGTAGCAGCACCATCATGAACCTCACCTATCTTATGCTCAACACCAGTGTAGAAAAGAATTCTTTCTGTTGTTGTTGTTTTACCTGCATCGATATGCGCAGCAATACCGATATTTCTTACATCTTCTAATTTATGTGTTCTTGCCATCTTTACAATGCCTTAGTTATTGATTTATAGAGTTGGACCTCTTTTATAAATAGAGAATCTCTACTTGTAAAAGAGGTCATTTGAGGATTCCCAACCACTTAAGGTTGGGAGAGTCCAACATAATTACTTACAGATTACCAACGGTAATGAGCAAATGCTTTATTTGCTTCTGCCATTTTATAAGTATCTTCTTTTTTCTTGAATGCTGAACCTTTATCAGTTGCTGCATCCATCAATTCGTTAGCTAATCTCTCAGCCATTGTTCTCTCGTTTCTTTTACGAGCTGCATCAACTAACCATCTGATAGCTAGTGAAAGTTGACGTACCGGGCGTACTTCTACTGGAACTTGGTATGTAGCCCCACCAACACGACGGCTTTTTACTTCTATGATCGGCTTGATGTTTTCAATAGCTTCATTGAAAGTATCGATACCGCTTTTTTCGCCTCTTGTGCCGATGATATCTAATGCACTGTAGATAATTTTTTCTGCTGTAGATTTTTTACCATCTAACATTATTTTATTTATAAATTTCGTTAAAATTTTGCTTCCATAAACTGGATCGGGCATAATTTCACGAACGGGAGCTTTTCTTCTTCTCATTTGTTATTTTCCTTAATCTTCAATTATAATTAATTTACTCAAAGATATCACTATCTCTGTATAAAACTAACCAATTATTTTTTAGGCTTTTTCGTTCCGTATTTAGAACGCGCAACAGTACGGTTAGCAACACCGGCAGTGTCAAGTGCACCACGAACAATATGATACTTCACACCAGGTAAATCTTTAATACGACCACCACGTACAAGTACAATAGAGTGTTCTTGAAGGTTGTGACCCTCACCACCGATATATGAAATAACTTCAAATCCAGAAGTTAAACGAACTTTCGCAACTTTTCTTAAAGCCGAGTTTGGTTTTTTTGGTGTAGTCGTATAAACACGAGTACAAACACCACGGCGTTGCGGACAACTTACTAGAGCTGGTGATTTAGATTTTTTAATCACTTTTTTACGCTCTTTACGAATCAATTGATTGATTGTAGGCATACAATTCCTTTACTTAATTTTTTCCAGTAGAATGTAATCCTCTAATTTTTTAGAGAATTATAAACGCGTAATGATATAGAAATAGTGATTAAAGTTTGCTTATTTTAAGTGTCAATTAATATTTATAAATTTATGTGAGAAATATAGAGAGATTTTAGGAGAGAGAGTAAAAGTGTATATGTACTTTTACTCTCTAAACGGAAGCTATTCCTCTTCTGCTTGAAAAACAATTTCTTGGTCTTTGTAAATACCTGTACCAACAGGGATAGTACGACCGATAATAACATTTTCTTTAAGGTCATTAAGATCATCAACCTTAGCAGAAACTGCTGCTTCTGTCAGTACTTTGGTCGTATCTTGGAACGATGCAGCCGAGATAATACTGTCTGCTGAAACTGCAGCACGAGTGATACCCACTAAGAACGGTTCAGCAATTGCAGGACGACCACCAAGACGAATGATCTTCTCATTCTCTTGAGCAAATTTATTTTTAGAGATCAGATCACCCTGAATAAATTTTGTATCTCCCGATTTTACAATTTTAACCTGACGCAACATCTGAGTAAAAATAACCTCAATATGTTTATCAGCGATATTAACCCCTTGAGAACGATATACTTGTTGTACTTCACTTACAAGATAGTTATAAAGTGCTTTAACACCCATAATTCTAAGAAGCTCATGTGAAGAGATAATACCTGTAGTCAAACGCTCACCGGCGTGTACAAAGTCACCTGGTGCCACAACTGCCTCATGTGATTTATCTACAAAATACTCTTTTACAATCCCCTGCTCAGAAGAGACAACAATTCTAACTTTTCCACGAAGTGCTTTACCAAAGCTTACCACACCGTCTATTTCAGAGATAAGTGCTGTTGCTTTTGGACGGCGACCCTCAAAAAGTTCAGATACACGCGGAAGACCCCCGGTAATATCTGATGATTTTTGTAATGCTTTTGGTGTTTTAGCCAAAATATCTGCCACTTTTACAGTTGCACCATCATCAACAAAAAGCGATGATTTTGCATCAATCGCATACCTCATAAGTTCACCATCTTCTGTTGCAAGCACTAACGTTGGTTTATACTCGGCAGGAATATGATCATTGATCATAAGACGCACTTTACCCGTCAGCTCATCAAGTTGCTCAGATGCCGTTGTACCGACAATGATATCTTCATATTTGACAACACCGTTTGCTTCTGAAATAACCGGATTAGAATACGGATCCCACTCTGCGATAACAACCGACTCATCAGTTTTTGGTTTTGCAATAAGTACATTGGCATCAACATTCTCATTATCATCAGCAACAATAACTGAACCACGAGCAATATAGTGACGTACTGCTTCACGATTATTTGTATCGATAACTGCCGCAAAAAGACCTTTTTCAACCACTTCATAGCCGGCTTTCAGCCCTTCAAATCTCTCTAAATAATCACCTTTAAGAAGGAAGTATTTTACTGTTCCCTCCTCTTTAGCGAGAATTTTTTGTGTTACAGGCGCACCGTTATCAACCAACAACTCAGATGCATAAGGGATACGTGAAGGAACATTCCAACCATCTTTAATGGTTTCAACGATCGATTCATCTTCATTGACCATCTCACCGTTTTCATATGGAAAATAATATTTACCTTCGATCTGACCACCGATACCCGCAAGCTCATTTGGTTTTGCGATCTCATTTTTACGAAGTGAATAACGAACCGTATCATCTTTAGAGACAATACTTACGATCACTTCATCATGAATAGTTTGCACATCGATCTTTCCGCTAAACGGTGCTTTGATTTTTGGTTCAACCAATAATACCGCTGCATTTCTACGGTTTGCAACAATATTTTTACCCTCTTTGGAAGCATATGTTTTCAGGTTGTAATATCTGATAAACCCTTCTTTTTCAGCAATAACCTGACGCTCTTGTGCAGTTGAACTTGCCGTTCCACCGACGTGGAATGTTCTCAGTGTCAACTGTGTTCCCGGCTCACCGATAGATTGAGCGGCTACAATCCCTACAGCTTCACCAGGACGAACAATATGCCCGGTTGCAAGGTTCACACCATAACACAGGGCACAGATTCCACCTTCACTTTTACATGTTGTTGGTGTTCTGATATGTGCTGATTTAATTCCGGCTTCTGAGATAACTTTCGCACTCACTTCATCGATAAGTGTTCCCTCAGCATAAAGGATCTCATTTGAGATAGGATCGATGATATCATCCGCAAGAACACGACCGTTAAGTCTGTCTTCTAAAGACTCGATCAAAGTATTTTGATCTGAAATATCAGAGATCTCTATACCCTCGTGAGTATAACAATCATGCTCAACTACTTTCACGTTTTGTGCAACATCAACAAGTTTACGAGTCAAATAACCCGCATTTGCCGTTTTAAGTGCTGTATCGGCAAGACCTTTACGCGCACCGTGAGTTGAAATAAAATACTCGATGACGTTCAGACCCTCTTTAAAGTTTGAAATAATCGGTGTCTCAATGATATCTCCCGAAGGTTTTGCCATAAGACCACGCATACCGGCTAACTGACGTATCTGTGCAGCAGAACCACGTGCACCGGAATCTGCCATCATATGGATAGAGTTAAAACCGTCTTTGTCAGTCTCAACAAGTGTCATCATCTCTGATGCAAGTGTGTTATTTGTATCTGTCCAAACATCAATGATTTTATTATATCTTTCTTGTTCTGTTAAAAGACCCGCTTCAAATTGTTTTTGAATCTCAATGACACGGTTTTTAGAATCAATAATCTTATCTTTTTTCATATCAGGAACTCTGATATCATCAATAGAAATAGATACACCCGCTTCTGTAGCATGTTTGAAACCTAAATCTTTGAGTTTGTCCAAGAAAGATGCTGTAACACCGATACCACCATGCTTTTGAACATAATCAACGATCTCATTGATCGCTTTTTTCTTCATAACCTTATTCCAAAGTTCTGAGGGAACAAAATCTGGCAAGATAGCTTTGAGAAGTAAACGTCCGGCTGTTGTATGAACGATACGGCCATCTACACGGGTTCTTATTTTTGCATGAAGATCCAATGCACCGTGCTCAATTGCAATATTTACTTCATCAACATTACCAAAGAGTTTGTTTGAACCTTTTACACCGTTTTTCTCCAAAGTGATATAGTAAATTCCAAGTACCATATCCTGTGACGGTGTAGCGATCGCTTTACCAGAAGCAGGCAGCAAGATATTCATAGAAGCCAGCATAAGTACTTTTGCTTCTGCAATAGCAGCAGAGGACAATGGTACGTGAACTGCCATTTGATCCCCATCGAAGTCGGCATTGAAAGCCGCACAAACAAGTGGATGCAACTGAATAGCTTTACCATCAATCAGTTTGGGGTGAAATGCCTGAATAGAAAGCTTGTGAAGTGTCGGAGCACGGTTAAGCATAACAGGATAACCATCAACGATCTCAGCTAAACACTCCCATACTTCATTTGTTTTGGCTTCTATCATTTTTTTGGCAGCTTTCACAGTTGTCGCATACCCTTTGTCTTCCAGTTTTGCAATCAAATGTGGTTTGAAAAGCTCGAGTGCCATTTTCTTAGGCAATCCACACTCATCCATTCGTAAAGATGGTCCAACAACGATGACAGAACGACCTGAAAAGTCAACACGTTTCCCAAGTAGGTTTTGACGGAAACGTCCCTGTTTCCCTTTGATAATCTCACTTAAAGATTTCAGAGGACGTTTATTTGCACCTTTTACCGCATTTGCACGACGACCGTTATCAAAGAGTGCATCAACAGACTCTTGAAGCATACGCTTCTCGTTTCTTACAATAATTTCAGGTGCCTCAAGTTCAACCAAACGCTTCAAACGTTGGTTACGGTTAATTACACGACGGTAAAGATCATTGACATCAGAAACCGCAAATTTACCGCCATCAAGTGAAACAAGTGGACGAAGATCCGGTGGAAGTACCGGTAAAACAGTAAGCATCATCCAAGCAGGGTTATTACCGCTGTTAAGGAATGACTCAATAACTTTGAGTCTTTTTGCTATAGTCTTTCTTTTGGCTTCTGAATTAGTTTGTTCGATATCCTCTTTTAACTGAGTAAACAGATCAACAAGATCAATAGAATCAAGCAGGTCACGAACCACTTCGCCACCCATGCGAGCTTTAAAGCCGAGTTCTCCAAATCTTTGTACCAAAGTACGATACTGCTCTTCATTGAGTACATCATATTTTAATACAGGTGTTTTAGCTTCAGCATCATAATATGCTTCCCCGCCACTCTCAACAATATATGCTTCATAATAAAGTACACGCTCAAGATCTTTCATCTTAATACCAAGAAGTGTACCAATACGTGATGGTAATGAACTAACATACCAAATATGTGCGACAGGTGTCACAAGCTCTATATGACCCATACGGATACGGCGAACTTTTGTTGATGTTACTTCAACACCACACTTCTCACATACAACACCTTTGTAGCGCATTTTTTTATATTTGCCACAAAGACACTCATAATCTCTTACAGGACCAAAGATTTTTGCACAAAAAAGACCGTCACGCTCAGGCTTAAGCGTACGGTAGTTGATCGTTTCAGGCTTTTTAACCTCGCCATGACTCCAAGACATAACTTTTTCAGGAGAAGCAAGGCGGAATTGCAATTGTTTAATATCAGTTGGTCTTTTATCTTCAGTTACTTCAATAGGTACTAATTTACTCATCGTCTTCAACCTCGTCAAATATTTCTACATCTAGAGCCAGTGATTGAAGCTCTTTAGTCAATACGAATAGTGTTTCCGGGATTCCGGAAGCTGGTACTAATTCACCTTTTGTAAGTGCTTTGTATGCACGCACACGTCCATCAACATCATCAGATTTGATAGTTAACATCTCTTTTAGAACCGCAGAAGCACCATATGCTTCTAGAGCCCAAACTTCCATCTCTCCAAATCTTTGTCCACCAAAGAGTGCTTTACCACCAACAGGTTGTTGTGTAACAAGAGAGTATGGTCCGGTTGAGCGGGCATGGATCTTCTCATCAACCAAGTGATGAAGTTTCAAGATATACATATATCCAACATTAACACGCTCTTTTATCTTCTCTCCGGTCATACCGTTATAAAGCACAGTCTTGCCGTCATGATCCATTTTAGCAAGTTCAAAAAGCTTATCGAATTCTGCCTGATTTACACCCTCGAAAATTGGAGTAGCAAATCTTACCCCGCCTTTTGCCCAGTCACGCGCATAATGCAAGAACTTCTCATCATTCATCTCACCGATCACTTTGCTTGCATTCATCATCCCTGCAACATCAGCGATAGCGATCATTTTTTCTCTAAGATTTTTTACAAAATCTTTTTGTTTTGTTTCAAACTCTTCTTGTATCTGGTTGCCAAGTTCACGACCTGCCATACCTAGGTGCATCTCTAAAATCTGACCGATATTCATACGAGATGGAACCCCTAGAGGATTCAAACAGATATCAACGCTGCGTCCATCTTCCATATATGGCATATCAACTTCCGGAACGATTGTAGAGACGATACCTTTATTTCCGTGACGACCCGCCATTTTATCACCAACTTTAAGTTGACGTTTCGTAGCAATATAGACTTTAACATATTTTACAACACCGTTTGGAAGGATGTCATCTTTTTCTAAAATAGTAAGTTTCTCTTCATGCTCATCTCTAAAAACTCTTTTTTGTTTTTGGAAGTAGTTTTTAGTTTTTGCGTACTCTTCTTGAATCTCTTCAGAGAAAGATTTTACGATAGCATTCATAGCAAAACGGTTTACTTCTACAAGGTCTTCGCCATTGATGGTATCCCCTGCTTTGTACTCTGTCTCACCCACTTTGATATCTTTGAGTAAAGGTTCACGAGTTAAAAGTTTTGTAACTCTTAACATCTCCTCTTTATCTATCATAATAAGTCTGTCATAGTGCTCGCGCTCTAAATAATCACGCTCTTCTTTTTCAAGTTCAAGTGCACGAGGATCTTTGTCATAACCTTTTTTCGTGAAAATTTTAATATCAACAACAACACCTTCCATACTCGGAGCACAGTAAAGTGACTTGTTTACGACATGACCTGCTTTTTCACCGAAAATAGCACGTAATAAACGCTCTTCAGGAGTAGGTTTTACTTCACCTTTTGGAGAAACTTTACCAACTAAAATCATACCCCCTTTTACATAGGTACCGATTTTAACAATCCCTGACTCATCTAGGTGAGCAAGCTCATCATCACGAACATTTGGAATATCACGAGTGATCTCTTCAACACCGTGTTTGAGTTCGCGTGCTTCCACCTCTTTTTCATAAATATGAACTGATGTAAATGCATCTTTACGGATAATTCTCTCAGAGATTACAATCGCATCCTCGAAGTTGTAACCGTTCCAAGGCATAAATGCAACCATAGCGTTCACACCAAGTGCAAGTTCCCCTTGATCCATATTTGGACCATCGGCAATCACTTGACCTTTTTTCACCTTATCACCGATTTTTACAATCGGTTTTTGAGCAAAAGAGGTATTTTGGTTGGTGCGAAGATTCTTTTGTAAAGGGTAATAATCTATATAGATCTCACCATCTTCTTCACCCATAACATAGATGTGTTTACCGTCAACTTTTTCAACCGTACCTGCACGCTTTGCTTTCACACATTCCCACGCATCACGGGCAACAAGTTTTTCTACACCTGTTCCCACCATTGGAGCAAGCGGTCTAATAAGTGGTACTGCTTGACGCTGCATATTTGATCCCATAAGTGCACGGTTGGCATCATCATGTTCCAAGAAAGGGATAAGTGATGCTGCAACACCGACAACCATGTGAGAAGAGAGATCTGCATACTGACATTCATGAGCAGGACGAAGTAAGATCTCACCATCGAGTCTCACAGTGATAAGTTCACTTGTAAATTGTCCATCATCATCCAACTCATTGGAAGCTGCTGCAATTTTTACACCCTCCTCCTGAGTTGCTGTTAAGTAAACAACTTCATTGGTAACTTTTCCATCTTTCATCACTTTATACGGCGCTTCAATAAAACCATGCTCATTTACTTTTGAGTATGTAGCAAGTGTGTTGATAAGACCGATATTTTGTCCCTCCGGAGTCTCAATCGGACAGATACGTCCATAGTGAGTCGGGTGAACGTCACGCACTTCAAAGCCTGCACGCTCTTTTACAAGACCACCTTCACCTAAGGCTGAGAGACGACGCTTATGCGTAACTTCTGAGAGTGGATTGGTTTGATCCATAAACTGTGAAAGTTGTCCACCTGAGAAAAACTCCATAATTGTAGAAGTGATCATTTTAGAGTTGATAAGATCATGAGGCATAAGCTCATTCATCGGTCCACTCATAGTTGAGAGTTTATCACGAATGGCTTTTTGCATCTTAATAAGACCGTTGTGCAACTCATTCCCTAAAAGCTCACCGATAGAACGGATACGTCTGTTACCCAAGTGATCTCTATCATCGATATGACCCTGACCGTTTTTAACTTTGATCACATATTTCACAGAGTTTATGATATCTTCATGCGTAAGTACCGTAACATACTCAGGGATATCAAGACCAAGTTTATGATTCATCTTCATACGTCCAACTTTTGTCAAATCGTATCTTTCAGGATCAAAGAAAAGTTGGTTAACAAATGCTTTTGCAGCATCTTTTGTTACAGGCTCACCAGGACGCATAACTTTGTATATACGGATAGCTGCAAGATCATTTTCATCTTCTATATCTTCTGTTTGTTTTAAAAGTTTCAATGAGTCAGAATCTGCATTAAATGCATTGATAATAGAGCTGTCAACACCCTCTGCCAAATCATTTGCTACTTTAAATGATTCAACACCGATCTCTGCCATTTTTTTAAGTTTAACTTCATCAATATGAGTCATAGTGTCAAAAAGGATTTCACCCGTTTCAGGATCAATGATCGGCTCTGCAAGATATCTGTCAAGCAAAACTTCTAACGGATACTCAACTTCTGTAAGCCCATCATCAATAAATTTTTGTGCTTTTTTAGCAGAAAGTCTTTTTCCGTTTGCAACTAATACTTTACCGTTAAGATCAACAAGATCATACGAAAGTCTTGATGCAAAATCTTTAGGGTTGAACTCCATAGAGAATCTGTTCTCACCTACTTTGATTGTTTGGATAGGGTAAAATAATTTAAGAATATCTTGTTTAGAGTATCCTAGTGCTCTGAACATAATTGTCACAGGCACTTTACGGCGTTTGTTGATTCTCATATAGAGGATATCTTTTGGATCATATTCAAAATACAACCATGAACCGCGATCCGGAATAATCTGACCGGTATAGATCAGTTTGTTTCCTGCTGTTGAGGACTCTTCCTCTTTAAAAATAACACCCGGTGAACGGTGAAGCTGATTAACAACAACACGCTCTACACCGTTGATGATAAAAGAGGTTCTCTCTGTCATAAGCGGGATATCGCGAACAAAAATACTTTGCTCTTTAATATCTTTTACACCAAGCTTTTCTTTAGTGTTTTCATCTCTGTCCCAAAGAACAAGACGTGTTTTCATTCGTAATGATACAGCATATGTGAGACCACGCTCCATACACTCTCTCACTGTATATTTTGGCTTTCCAACTTCACTGCCAAGATATTCAACAGTTAGTCTGTTTTGAGTATCATGAATAGGAAAAACAGATTGAAATACATTTTCAATTCCACTCTCTTTTCTGTCTTTATCTTCTAACATTAAAAAGTTATCATATGAACTTTGTTGAAGTTGTAATAAGTTTGGTACTTCTATTTGTTGAGGAGTTTTAGAGAAGTCTACACGAAGACGATTTCCGGAGTATAAAGTGTTTAACATAGGCTACCTCGATGAGTTTTGTTAATTAGGGGCTTAATTTTATCAATTAAGCAGTATCATATCCAAGCGTCCCTGGATAGATTTGAGCTCGAAATTAGAGCTATATTTTACAGTGCTTATAAACGACATAAGGGCACTTTTACCAAGAGATAAAATTCTCTTTGTAAAAGCGCCCAAAAATGGAGGGAAAAACCCTCTCATTCAGCTAAGTTAAAATTACTTAACTTCTACTGTAGCACCAGCTTCTTCTAGAGCAGCTTTTGCTTCTTCAGCAGTATCTTTATCTACACCCTCTTTGATTGTAGATGGTAATGATTCACATGCTTCTTTAGCTTCTTTTAGACCAAGACCAGTAAGTCCACGAACAGCTTTAATAACACCGATTTTTTTAGCTCCAACATCAGTTAAAACAACATTGAATTCAGTTTGCTCAGCAGCAGCTTCACCAGCGCCACCAGCTACACCTGCAACCGCTACAGGTTGAGCAGAAACACCAAATTTTTCTTCAAATTCTTTTACTAATTCAGAAAGTTCTAATACAGAAAGTCCTGAGATAAACTCTAATACATCTTCTTTAGTTACAGCCATATTAAGCTCCTATTATTTATTTTTTGTGAATAATTCACAGATTAAGAAGTGAAGACTAAGCTTCCTCTTCTTTCTTTTTGCGTAAAGCATCAATTCCAATTGCAAGGTTTGTAACTGGAGCCATCCAAGTAGCAGCAAGCATACCAAGAAGCTCATCACGACCCGGAAGTTTAGCAAATGCTTCGATTTTAGCTACGTCTGCAGGTTCTTTATCCAAGTAACCGGCTTTAATGACAAACTTATCATTATTTTTTGCGAAATCCGCAGCGATTTTTGCAGCATTGATAACATCATCAGACCAAATAAAAATATTTGTATCTTTGATCTCAACACCACTCATGTTTGCATTGTTTAAAGCGATTGTTGCCAAAGTATTTTTAACAACCTGAACACTTGTGTCTTTTGCACGAGCAGCTTTACGTAACTCTTCTAGTTGACCAACAGTCAAACCTTTGTAGTCACATATAACCACTGCCGTAGTATTAGCAAATGAGTTAGTTAAATGCTCAATTACTTCAACTTTTTTTGACTTAAGCATAGAGTTCTCCTTTCTAGACATAACTTCAAGAGGGGCGAAAAGGTAACGATTAAGCTAACTACCGACACGGTAGATACCCCCAACTATCTTTAGTCCAAGTAATTCAGATTTTCAAAACGAAAATCTTTACTTTAAGATACACAAATCCCAAAGTAAAGATTTTACATCTACTTACACCAAGAAAACTTGGTGTAAAAATTATTTAATATCAGCTAATTCGTTGAGATCAAATTTGATTGCAGGACTCATAGTTAATGATAGTGCACTGTTTTTAATGTAACGCCCTTTTGCTGATGCCGGCTTTTGTTTGTTGATGGCTTGAACAAATGCCTTAATGTTTTCAGAGATTTTCTCAGCATCAAAACTAGCTTTACCGATGCCTGCATGAATATTCCCTTTTTTATCAACACGGAAAGTTACCTGACCGCCTTTTACATTTGTAACTGCTGTTGCAACATCCGGAGTTACAGTACCAGTTTTAGGGTTAGGCATTAAACCTTTTGGCCCTAAAATACGACCAATTTGACCTACAAGACCCATACAATCAGGTGCAGCAACAACTACATCAAAGTTGAAAATACCTTCTTTGATTTGTGCTACAAGATCATCTGTTCCAACGATATCCGCACCGGCAGCTTTTGCTTCATCAGCTTTAGCTCCCTTGGCAAATACAGCAACACGAACAGTTTTTCCTGTACCGTGTGGAAGAACGATAGCACCACGAACCATTTGATCGGCATGACGAGGATCAACATTTAAGTTCATCGCTATCTCAACAGTTTCATCAAATTTAGCACTTTTTAAATCTTTAATTTTTTCAGAAGCTTCTACAATCGTATATGCTTTCGTTGTGTCAATTTTTTCTAATAATTGTTTATATCTTTTACTCATTTTCAAATTCTCCTATAAATTCTGCCACAAAGTTTTATATCACTGTGGTCGGTGATAGTTTTTTATCTACTCTACTATTTCGATACCCATTGAGCGAGCAGAACCGGCTAAAGTGTTCGCAGCCATCTCTTTATCGTCAGTATTGAGATCTTCAATTTTTTGTTCAACAACTTCCATCAGTTGAGCACGTGTGATTTGACCTACTTTGTTTTTAAGCGGGTTATCAGTACCTTTTTTAAGTCCGGCAGCTTTCATAAGCAGTGCAGATGCAGGTGGTTGCTTTGTGATAAATGAGAAACTTCTATCATTATAAACAGTAATTACAACAGGAACTTTAAATCCCATTTTGTCTTTTGTTTTTTCATTGAATGCTTTACAGAATTCCATGATATTAACACCACGTTGTCCTAGTGCAGGTCCTACCGGTGGAGCCGGGTTTGCTTTACCAGCTTCAATTTGTAGCTTGATATAATCCATAACTTTTTTTGCCATGTTTGCTTCCTTTTTTTAATTTAAATTATTTTTTCAACTTGAGTGTACGAGATATCAACAGGTGTAGCTCTACCAAAGATTGAAACATTGAGTTTAAGTGTACCATGCTCTAAATCATACTCATCTACCGTCGCTGTAAAGTTTGCGAATGGCCCATCAATGATACGCACCATCTCACCATTATCAAAAAATACTTTTGGTTTTGGTGCTGCACGGTTATTAACACGATCAAGTATAACATTGATATCATGCTCACTTAATGGTGTCGGTGTATTTGCTTCACCAATAAAACCAGAAACTTTTGGAAGTGACTGGATCATATGCTGGATCTCTGTAGTAAGATCTATATTGGCAAAAACATACCCTGAATAGAGTGAACGTTCACTTACCTTTTTCTTACCCTCTTTTACTTCTATAACATCTTCTGTCGGAACAATTACATCTGTAATTGCATCTTGAAGTTTATACTCTTCAATCATATTTAAAATTGCTTCGCGAACTGCACGTTCACTTCCATAGGTTTGAATAGAATACCATTGGTGTGCCATGAATCTCTCCTTAACCTAAAATTGCAGACATAACTGATGACATGATCAGATCAACAAGCGCTAAAAAAGCAGCTATAACTGTTACAACTATGATAACAGCAATGTAAGCTTGTTTCACCTGACCTTTTGTAGGAAAGATCACCTTGCTTAATTCTGCTCTTGCATTTCTTATATGTGTGCCTATATTCATTATTATCATCCCAACTGCATTTATTATAAATAAAGCTCTAAAGCTTTACTGATAATATATGTGGCAGGCGAAGAGGGACTCGAACCCCCAGCCATCGGATTTGGAATCCGGCGCTCTACCATTGGAGCTATTCGCCTAAAGTTTAAAGCTAAGCAAACTTAGCTTTAAAGTCCTATTATAATTTCATCTCTTTATGAACTGTATGCTCACGACAAAATTTACAATATTTTCTTACTGAAAATTTTTCAGTATGAGTTTTTTTGTTTTTAGTAGTGTGATAGTTACGACGTGTACACTTCTCACATCCTAAGTGGATTGCTTCTCTCATGTTATTAACCTTATTAAATGGTTATTGCAAATTCGGAAAATCCGAATTATGCAATAATCTCAGCTACAACACCAGCACCAACTGTTCTACCACCTTCACGGATAGCGAACTTAGTACCTTTTTCCATAGCAATTGGGTAGATCAACTCAGCAGTAATACTTACGTTATCACCTGGCATAACCATCTCAGTACCTTCTGGTAATGTGATAGCACCTGTTACGTCTGTTGTACGTACATAGAATTGTGGACGGTAACCATTAAAGAATGGAGTATGACGACCACCTTCATCTTTACTTAGTACATAGATCTCAGCAGTAAATTTAGTGTGAGGTGTGATTGAACCTGGCTTACAAAGAACTTGACCACGCTCAACTTCATCTTTAGCAATACCACGGATAAGGATACCACAGTTATCACCTGCTTCACCTTGCTCCATCTCTTTACGGAACATTTCAACACCAGTTACAGTAGTTTTCTGAGTATCTTTGATACCTACGATCTCTACCTCTTCACCAACTTTAATAACACCACGCTCGATACGACCAGTAACAACTGTACCACGACCAGAGATTGAGAAAACATCCTCAACAGGCATTAAGAAATCTTTATCAGTTTCACGTTCTGGCTCAGGAATGTACTCATCAACTGTTGCCATAAGTGCAATAATTTTATCTGACCACTCACCAAGAGTACCAGTTTTTGCTTCTTCAAGAGCTTTAAGAGCTGAACCTGCAGTGATAGGAGTATCATCACCCGGGAAATCGTAAGCATCAAGAAGTTCACGGATCTCCATCTCAACTAATTCTAATAACTCTTCATCATCAACCATATCTTCTTTGTTCATGAAAACAACGATGTACGGAACACCAACTTGCTTAGAAAGAAGGATGTGCTCACGAGTTTGTGGCATTGGGCCATCCGCTGCAGAAACAACCAAGATAGCACCATCCATTTGAGCCGCACCTGTAATCATGTTCTTAACATAATCCGCGTGACCTGGACAGTCAACGTGTGCATAGTGACGTTTATCAGTTTCATACTCTACGTGTGAAGTAGCGATCGTGATACCACGCTCTCTTTCTTCTGGAGCATTATCAATCTGATCATAGTCCATAAGTGCTGCACCGTTCGTTACTGCCAATACTGCAGTAATCGCTGCTGTTAATGTTGTTTTACCATGATCAACGTGACCAATAGTACCAATGTTTACATGCGGTTTATTACGCTCAAACTTTTCTTTTGCCATAGTGTCCTCCGACTTAATTTGTGAATAGAAATGGAATTGTACCAAAAAATTATTCAATTATTGCTTAATTATAGATTACATTTGCAAATTACAAATATAAAATGGAGCTCACGAGCGGATTTGAACCGCCGACCTCTTCCTTACCAAGGAAGTGCTCTACCCCTGAGCCACGAGAGCAAATTGGTAAAATATAACAAACAATAAATGAATAATTTTACATATTAGTAATAGTTAGTTTGATTGCTATATAGTTATTTATATAAAATAATATATAGTAGTTATGAAGTAGGTTGAAATTGTACTTCAGCTTCCAGAATAAAAAGTTCAATGGAGCGGGTGAAGGGACTCGAACCCTCGACCCTCAGCTTGGAAGGCTGACGCTCTAGCCAACTGAGCTACGCCCGCATATGCCATTGAAGTGGTGGTGAGAGCAGGAGTCGAACCTGCGAACCCATAGGGAGCAGATTTACAGTCTGCCGTCGTTGGCCACTTGACTATCTCACCACATATATCTGGTCAAACACTGTTTCTAATATCTCGAATTCAATGGTGCCGACACGAGGATTTGAACCCCGGGCCTGCTGATTACAAATCAGCTGCTCTAGCCAACTGAGCTATGTCGGCATCGAATTTGAGCCAGAATTATAGTGCAAAATATTTTTAATGTCAAGAGTTTTTCTCAAAATTCTAAAATATCTCCATCTTTTAGAATTATTGGTGCCAAAGTACCCCTGTATTTGTCAATCTCTTTTGTGACTTTTTGAAAAAACAAAGGTTTTATATGATTGATATACAGCCTAACATCCTCTCTGTGTAAGCGTTGCAGCTGCTCAAAAAGTATTTTAGGTGTCAGATGCTTACTCTCTTTTGCCAAAGATTCCATCGCTGATGGGAAAGAGCACTCTATCACCATAGATGAAATCTCAGCTCTTTGATCAACAATTTCAAGTATATGCTTTAGATCATACGTATCTGCGGTTATCAATATGGAAGTTTTATTTTTTGTATATATGTAACCGCAGCTATCAACGGTATGATCTGTTTGAAATGCTTCTATAAACTCATTGTCAGATATTGCATACGATTTTCCAAGTTCAAGTGTTACATACTTTACACTCATCTCTTTTGAATCAGGCAGTGCAATAGAGGAAAAATCAGGCCAGATCGCATCGTTTAAGAAGTGTGTTTTCAGTGCCTCTATAGTATGTGGCAAGCCGATAATGTTTAATGGTTTTGTTCTTAAAGAAAAATAGTTATCCAAAATGTAAGCTATATCACATATATGATCCAAATGGGAATGCGTCAGCCAGATATTTTCTATCTTCGCTGAGTTTTCCTCTAAAGGATTCAACAAATTTCCTGCATCTATAACATTTTTTTCATTCAGGTAAAAAGCACTTGTTCCAAAACCCTTTGCTTTTGTTCCGTAAGCTCCAAGTATTTTGATACTTTCTGCACTTATCTTTTTGCTTTCTACGTAAGGATCTTTAAACTTCTCTCTCACCTCAAGAAATTTTTCTATATTCTCAAAAAACAGATCTACCAATTTTGGATCGAAATGTTTTCCCCTCTCTTGTTTAAAAAGATTAAAAATCTTCTCATCATCCCACGCCTTTTTATAGACTCTGTCACTTCCAAGTGCATCAAACACATCAACTAGCGCTGTGATTCTTCCATATATATGGATATCTTCACCAGCGATTTTTCTTGGATATCCTGTTCCATCCCACTTCTCATGATGTTCATAGGCTACGATCGCAGCAGCTTTGAGCAAAGGTCTCTCGGAGTTTTTAATCATGTTGTATCCAAGTTCGGCATGCCTGTTCATGATGGCTCTTTCTTGCTCATTAAAACGTCCTGGTTTGTTTAGCACCGCATCTGGGATAGCAACTTTTCCTATATCATGCATCGGGCTTGCCTGTTTGAGAAGTTCTGCTTCTTTCTCATCTATGCCATACGCCAATGCCATTATTTTAGAATATTCTGCCACCCTTTTTACATGATTTCCCGTCTCTTTACTTCTGCTCTCGGCAATAGCACCCATAGTAAAGACAACTTCTCTTTGGGTATCTTCTATCTCCTGTGTGAGTGCAGCAGACACCAAAGTTTCTGCTGCATAAGTGCTTGCGAGCATAAGGCGTTGCATATCTCTTGCATCAAACACACCCTTTTCACCCTGATGGTTAATCACCTGAAATGCTCCAATAATATGATCTTCATTATCAAACATCGGTATCACCATCATACTTTTTGTTACATACCCTGTTTGCTTGTCTATATTTTGGTTAAATCTTTCATCTTTATATACATCTTCGATAATGATTTTCTCGCCGCTGACGATAGCACTTCCGACAATTCCCGAGTTGATAGGCAACTCTATCGCATCTATACCGTGAGCGACCTTGGTCCAAATATGCTCTTTGTCATCACTGACAATCCATACACTACATCTGTCTGCACTTGTAAGTGCACGACCCATATCTGCCAATATGATCAGAATATCATCATAATCTCTTGCCGAAGACACCTCTGTCAGGTAGGTAAATATCAGTTCAAGTATCTCATTGGCATTGAGTGTCCCTGTATGTTGCATCTGTGTTCTCCTATATTTTGTATGATACCATAGAATAGATATAACTCTATATAGGTTAAAATTCTATGAAAGGTATGGGTATAATACGATCAGATTTTTACACTACAAAAGGCAACAGATATGTTAAAGATCCTTTTCTCCCCCTCAGAAGGAAAAAACAGCGGCGGCAATGCCGCAAAAAAAGATATCTTTGGAGCACTCAGTGCCAGAGATGAGATACTAAGCAGATACAATGAAATTGTGCTCTCAAAAGATAAAGAGCTCATCAAAAAACTCTTTGGCTTTAAAAAGTTCAGCGAATGTGAACCGTATATCTGTGATATATTCAATGCACAGCTTATGCCTGCCATAAAACGCTATCAGGGTGTTGCATATGATTATCTTCAATATAACGAACTTGATGCAGATGCTCAGCAGTTTTTACAAGAGAACACACTTATCTTCTCAAATCTTTACGGTCCTTTACTTGGCGGTGACACCATTGCCAACTATAAAGTAAAACAGGGCAACTCTATTGGCGATATTGCACCGGAGAAATTTTACAAAGAGCGTTTCTCCTATCAAATAGATTTGTATCTCGCCTCCCACGAAGTGCTTGATTTGCGTGCAGGTTATTATGAGAAGTTTTACAAAGCTACAAAGCCCTACACAACGTTAAAGTTTTTAAAAAATGAAAAAACAGTGAGTCACTGGGCAAAAGCCTACAGGGGCATAGTGCTGCGTGAAATTGCAAAAAACGGGATTGAGAGTATCGAGGCATTTATGAGTCTGGAGATAGATACACTTCAAATTCATGAGATAAAAAAGATAAAAAACAAAACTGAAATAGTTTACAATATAGTGGAGTGATGATGAAAGATTCCCAAGAGTATAAAGAGAAAAAAGCTTTTTTTGAAAAGATCATTACCCTGTATGGGCGTAATGTGGTTGTTGAGATGCTTCAAGATAACTCTATTGAGATTCATAAGCTTCATTTGGCACAAACAAACAAACCTGACGGTGCTATAAAAAAGATTCTAACACTGGCAAAACAACGCAATATAGAGATCACTTACCATGAAAAAAGTGCCCTCTCGCGTATAAGTAAAAACGCCAAACAAGATCAGGGTGTAGCGATCGATATCTACTCAAAAACCTACCAACACGCAAAACAGTTATACACGATGCAAGAGTTTAGACTTATTGCTCTTGATGGCATACACAACCCTCAAAATCTCGGTATGATCATAAGAAGCTGTGCAGCGGGCAATATCGATGGCATTATTTTACCCAAAAAGAACTCGGCAAAAATTTCCCCTTTGGTCGTAAAAGCGAGTGCCGGCACACTCTTTAAACTCCCTATCTACTTTTGTGACACACTTGAAGGGGTTTTAGCGGAGTTCTCAAACACCGATATATATGCACTCTCACTTGATGCCAAAGAGAGTATATACGATATACAACCCTCCAAACGCTCTGTTTTTGTTTTGGGCAATGAAAGCGAGGGGCTCAGTAGTGAGGTTGAAGCGCTGTGCAACAAAAAGCTTATCATCCCCATGCAAAGAGATGTGGAGTCTTTAAATGTTGCCATCAGCGCTGCACTGATCGCTTTTATGAGAGCATGATCTCATAAGGGCGTTTGATCTCACGGATCACCTCTTCAACCGACATATGACGCGATTTGCGTAAAAACTCTCTGCCCTCTAAAAACACTAAAACGGTAGGTATGGCAAAAACGCTGTAATGTGCTGCGATCTCCTGCTCTTTTGATATATCTACACTGATAATTGTAAACTTCTCAAAATTGTGCTCTATCGCTTCTAGAAGTTTTGGCTTGAGCGCATGACATACATTGCACGAGGGAGCCGAGAAGTAGATCATCACCGCCATATTTTCTTTTATAGTCTCTTGGAGTGTTTCTATAGTATTCATAGTGCAATTATACAGTATAATTGCACTATGAGTTCCATTATCTTCTCCATTATAAGTATTTATGTTTTTATTGTTATGGGCTATCTTGCCAAACGTAGTTTTAAAGAACAAATCGATGATAAAACCATAACACTTCTCAATGTTTATTTTTTACAGGTGTTTCTCACCTTCTGGGGATTACTTATCCACCCAGTAGATATAACACTTTTGTATGCTCCGAGCATCTATTTGGCTATTGTGATTATTGCGCTTATCGCTTCTGCTGTTTTTGCTCATAGGCTTTTTAAGCACAAAAAAGAGTACTCCATCGCCATGGTGGCAGCCATCATAGGCAATACAGGCAACTTAGGTATCCCGCTCAACATAGCTATCTTCGGGGAGGCATCGATCCCCTATACGACGGTGGTCAATCTCGTCAATGTGTTTGTGGTCTATACTATCGGTGTCTATTTTTACTCACGGGGAAGCTTTGATGTCAAGAGATCTCTTGTTAACATCGTAAAACTTCCCATTTTATGGGCTGCTATAGCCGCTATCACCTTAAGTGTATATGGATACAAACCCTCTGAAGCAATTATGAAGATGTTGATGATGGGAGCGTATGCTTCGATGACCATGCAGCTTTTTTTGTTTGGGATCTACCTCTATGGAACCAAGATCAAAGAGATAAACACAACCCTTATCTCTTGGGTTGTGGGGTTTAAATTTGTTCTTTTGCCTCTGCTGGCTTTTGCACTGCTCTACAACATTACACTTGACCCTATGATAAAGGGTGTGATCTTTATAGAACTTCTGATGCCCCTTGCCGTCGCCAATGTCAACCTTGCCTCTTTGTATGACTGTGAACCAAAAATCGTAACGGCTCTGGTATTTATCTCTTCTGTTCTTTTTTTGGGTGTTATTTTTATCGGTGTAGAAGTTTTAAACTATTTATGAGTGAAGTAAACAGCCAATAGTGTAAAATGAAGAAAATATTTTAAGGAATTCAAATGAGTCAAGAGATGAGTCAAGAAGAGAGTATCAAAGCACTCTACGATACTGCAGATAAGTTTATCAACCTAGCCAACGAGCTAAACCAAAAAGATCCCTCAGGAACGGTAGGTTCAGCTCTGCGTTTTGCCGCTGCAAGATTTAGTGCATTTGAAGCATCAACCATAGCACAGGATTTGGAAGCAGAAAAAGAAGCTGTAAAAGAGGCTCTTTTAAAAGACTATACACTGATGATCGAGAGCAATCTTGATGCCTATATCGCTCACATGAAAGAGCAGGCACAAAAACAAGACTAACTTCTAAAACTTAGAAGTTAGCTCTAAAACTACTTGATTCTTTCTAAGATCGAGTCAACTGAGAAGCCAAACTTCTCAAAAAGCTTCCCTGCCGGAGCGGAAGCACCAAAACTATCCATAGCGATCACTTCATCAGCCAGTTTGTACCACTCTAAGCCGCGAGCTGCTTCTATGGCAACTTTTTTTGTTCCATCAACAACAATAGAATCGATATACTCTTTGTCTTGCTCTATAAAAAGATCATAACATGGAACTGAAACAACATTTACAGGTACATCTTTTTCATTGAGTGCCTCTTTCACTTTCAGTGCAAGCTCCACTTCCGAACCACTCGCCATCAATGTGATCACGGCATGCTCATCAGAGGCCAACAGATAACCTCCTCTCGCCGCTTCACCTTTGAAAGCCTTTGGAAGCACTGAGAGATTTTGACGAGAACATACAAAAGCAGAAGGTGATCTTTTCATACTCAGTGCCACTTTCCATGCTTCTACATTTTCTGCACCGTCTGCGGGGCGCCATACATAAAAGTTTGGCAAGGCACGAAACTGTGAAAGATGCTCTATAGGTTGATGGGTCGGTCCATCTTCACCTACACCTATAGAATCGTGTGTCCAGATATAAAAGTTTTGAATTCCACTCAGTGCCGCAATACGAGCAGCCGGCTTGAGATAATCTGAAAACACAAAGAAAGTTGCAGAAAACGGAAGCAATGGACCATAAAGAGCCATAGCATTTACTATAGAAGCCATGGCATGTTCACGAATACCAAAGTAGATATTTCTCCCTTTTGGAAAAACTCCCATATCATTGAGATTTGTTTTGTTTGAAGGGCTTAAATCTGCTGAACCGCCTACAAAGCTTGGCAGCGCTTTTGCGATGGCATTCATCACTTTACCGTTTGTGCTGCGTGTTGCTTCTGCTTTGTCAAACACAGGCCACTCAATACGATCAAAATCATGATTTTGCAACGCCTCAAGAGCCTCGTTTTGCTCCATAAGCGGCAGTGTTTTTTGTCTGTGTATCCACTCACGCTCCAAAAGATCACCCTTCTCAACCGCACAACGAAATCTTGCCATAACATCTTCAGGCACAAAGAACTTTTTCTCAGGATCAAATCCAGCACCCCGTTTTGCATCAGCGATCACATCTTCACCAAGCGGCGCGCCGTGAGAGTGGTGTGAGCCCTCTAGTGCTCCTGCCCCTTTTGCAATAATCGTATTGGCTATGATCAAAACAGGTCGATCAGCTTTTTTTGCTTGAGTGATCGTTGCATCTATCTCATCATAATCATGCCCGTTACACTCTAAAACTTCCCACTCCTGAGATTCAAATCTAGCTCGAATATCTTCTGAGATAGAGAGATCTGTATTTCCCTCGATAGTTATGCGGTTAGAATCATAGATAACAATAAGGTTGTTCAGTTTGTTATGCCCCGCAATAGAACATGCTTCATAGCTTATACCCTCTTCAAGGTCACCATCACCACATAAGCAGTACACATTATGATCGATCAGTTCTGCAGTCTCAGAGTTAACCTGTGCACCGACAAACTTCGAAGCCATTGCAAAACCTACGGCATTGGCAACTCCCTGACCAAGAGGACCTGTCGTGATCTCGATACCTTTTGTATGTCCATACTCCGGATGACCGGGAGTTTTTGAGTCTAACTGACGAAAAGCTTTCAGATCATCTATCTCAAGACCGTATCCCCAAAGATAATAGAGTGAGTAGATAAGACCTGTCGCATGTCCCCCTGAAAATACCAAACGGTCACGGTTTAACCATGAAGGGTTTTTAGGGTTATGGTTGAAGTGTTCGCTGAGAACTACAGCGATATCTGCAAGTCCCATAGGTGCACCCGGGTGACCTGAGTTTGCCTGCTGAACCATATCTGCTGCTAAAAATCTTATCGTGTTTGCCATCTTTTGACGCATATCGTTACTCATCTATTTTCCTTAAATTTATTTATGTCTGTTTATATATTTGACCAACAAAGAGGAGAGCTCCTCTTGTAAGCCCTCATCAAAACCTGCCATCTCTTTGAGAAGTTCCTCTGCAAAAAGGTTTGCTTCTTGTAAAGATGCTTCCAAACCCAAGACCGTTACAAAAGAGTTTTTATCTTCATCATTATTGGTCAGCTTTCCAGCCTCTTGAGAACTTTGTGTAACATCCAAAATGTCATCTTGAATCTGAAATAAAACACCAAGCTTGATACCAAAATCATATAACTTTTCTCCAAGCTCTTCTTTACCTACAATGATCGCACCCATCTTCAGTGATGCCGCTATCAGTTTGGCAGTTTTGTTTGTGTGGAGTGTTTTAATATCTTCAACACTCAAAGGCCTGTTCTCAAAATAACAATCGATCGCCTGCCCCAAAACCATACCGTTGAGCCCACCGTTTTTTGCCAACTCATGAATAAGTTTTACTCTCGTATAGTCTGAAAAAGGCGCTTCACTTAACACCTCAAACGAATAGGTGTTAAGAGCATCACCCACTAAAATAGCTGTAACTTCATCAAAACTGACGTGAAGTGTCGGCTCTCCGCGACGAAGCGGTGAGTTGTCCATTGCCGGAAGATCATCATGGATAAGCGAGTAGGTATGTAAAAGCTCTATAGCATATGCCGCATGCATGGCAGCGTCCCTGAGGAGTGGGTTATAAGCGTTTACAACACCCAGCAAAAGCTCCGGACGAAATCTTTTTCCGCCGGCTTTGAGCATTTTATGCAGTGCCTGCTCATATGTTGGATGGATACTTTGAGAAGTCGGTAGATGCTTGAGTAAAAAGTTTTCAAAATTTTGCATGCGGAATTCTACCTACTTTACACGTATAAAAAACTGAAAATCATCTCTTTGAAAGAGCAAGATTGTAAACTTGTTCGTATGTGGCATATTTTTCATTATTTCTTGTTGATTATTGACATTTTTGCCATTGACACTTACAAGCTTATCGCCCAGTTTTAGCCCATGATACGCATCTCCCGTAGAGAGTTTTGTGATAGCAAGATTTTCATCAAAATAGATCCCTTTTTGCTCTAAAAAGGTATCGCTTAAAAAACCTCCACCATATCTTTTTTTACTTCTCACACTTACTTCCAAAACCTGGTGATCTCTTTGAAGTTTCACTGTATGGAGTATGCCGGGTTTTGCAAAAAGTACAGTTTTCATAAACGAAGCGGCATCTTTGATCTTCTGATTATCAAGACGTAAAAGAATGTCCCCCCGCATAAAAGGGTTTTCTTCCCAAAAAGGATCCGCATATGCCACATAAAGTGTAGCGTTACGATCTTGCACCCGAATCCCTATATCTGCATACTCAGGTTTTGCACTATTTAAAAAATTTTCTATATACTCTTTTGTAATAATCCCTCTTGGTGTTACAATCCCCTCAAAAGAGCAGCAACTGTTCAGAAGCAGTGAGGGGGTAGATACAGCTTCATTAAATACGGCGAGATGGTTGAGCCCAATTTGTTCTTGCTTGATAATACCCTCGGTTGCACACTCGGCATTTACCGATGCATAGCCTGATGGGACGTTGATGTTCATACGAAAAGGGTATGGGAAGTTTTCACGATCTTGCACAAGATAAAGAGCTAAAAAAGGATCTGCTTTAAGCACCTTAGCTTCTGGAAGTTGTGTTGAGTAAACAAGTCTTTGGGTTTTATTGATTGGGATATAAAGGCTTTGATCAATAATAGTTTGCGAATCGATGATCTTTTGCTTACACGATTCATATCCGCCTTGGCAGGCAAAAAGAGTAAAGACGAGAAGGTGAAAAGCAAAAAATAGGCGTAGCACCTACTTTGCTCCAAAAGGGTTCAGCCCGTCCATACCGCCGAGCATCCCAAGAGCGCTGTTTTGTTTGTTTGTTTCCACCATTTTATAGGCATCATTAATCGCACCGATTAGTAAGATCTGAAGTGAGTCTTTGTCATCCATAAGGGAGTCATCGATAGTGATATCGATCACTTCACCCTTTCCGTTGATCACCACTTCAACCATACCACCGCCACTTTTAACACTAAAGGTCTTGGCTTCTAATTCTGCTTGAAGTTTTTGTGCATTCTCCTGCATCCCCTCAAGCATTTTGCCCATATCACCCAAGTTGCCAAACATCGCCTATATGCTCTCTACTACATCATCGATGTTATTATCATCATTGAGTAAAACAACTCTTGGTTTATAAGATTGCAGCTCTTTTTCATCATAGGTAGCATAAGCCACTATAATCACCTTGTCACCCTTATGCACTTTACGTGCGGCAGCACCGTTTAAACAGATATCACGCTTACCACGCTCGCCTAAAATGATATAGGTTGAAAATCTTTCACCATTGTTAATATTTAAAATTTCTACTTTTTGTCCAACTCTCATCTTGGAAGCTTCTAAAAGCTCCTCATCTATAGTAATGGATCCAACATAATTAAGGTTGGCATCAGTCACCGTAGCACGATGAATTTTGCTGTACAACATCTCTATAGTCATGGTATTATCTGCCCATCTGCTTTTGCATCTCTGCCGGAGTTATCGGCTCATCCCAGAGTTCTGAATCGATAACATACTCTTCAACTACATTGCCGCCAATAATATGCTCCGCAACAATTCTGTCTATTTTTTCTTTTGTTAGACCCGCATACATTGTGTGACCCGGTTCTACCAACATAATCGGTCCGGCATTACAACGGTTCATACATGAAGTACGAATAGGTTGCACTGTACCCATGATACCCTCTTTCATAAGAGTTTGTGCCAAATACTGAAATAAATCCTGCGTCTGAGGAGTTACACATGAAGGTTTTGGCATGCCTGGAGGAGCTGATTGCTCACACTTAAACATATAAAATGCCGGTTGAGGAATTCCCATAAAAATTATCCTTGATTTTTTATGCAATTATATCAAAAAACTGGTTGCAAAATATCAAGATGGTAAACAAGTTTAAATATTTAAGATATAATTGCGAATATTTTAAATTTGAAAGAGCTTTACATTGAAAAAAATCATACTTTTTTTACTCCTTATCTCCTCTTTTTTGTACGCAGAAGCAAAACTCTACACCGGCTTCAGCTATGGCATATACGATGAAAACTTCATAGAGGGAAACAAAGCCCAAAGCTCCAGCAGTTTTATGAAGATCAAAGCAGGCTATGGAGATATAGATGCGTATGCTATAGAGTTTTCCATTGACAAGCTCAAGAACGAATCCAATATATTTTCTGCAAACGATTCTGAGAAAATAGGCTTAAATGTTGAGCTCATCAAAGCTTTTGATTTCAACCTCTTTGCCAATCCCTTCTTTAAGGCAGGATTTGGTGCGGGTTATTTAAAGATTGACAGAGCAACTCAAGATACGCTCAACTATGGTTCATTTAACCTTGGAGTTGGTTTTTTTATACCTGTAAATCCCCACTTTGATTTTGAACTTGCCTATGATTATAAATATATGACATATGAAGCAATAGATACTATAGCCCGGCAAATAAGCTACAAATCAAATCTAAACTCAGCCTATTTTGGCTTCAATGTTCGATTTTAAGGAATAATGATGCACTTTATAAAAACACTACCTTTCATACTCATCACTTTACTCTTTATTGGATGTGGTGAAAACACCAAAAATCCCGTTACTTCAGATATTCTTTCCATAACTATCGATGATAATAGCACTACAAGTGGCTTTATCTACGCAACCGATACAAACAAAACACTTAAAGCTACAGTACACTATCAAGATGGAACATCGCTAGATGCCAGTGATTATGTCACTTGGAAAAACTCAAACTTTGATGTTTTAAGTATGTACCGAGGAGAATACTCCGCTGTTGCTAACGGCGGCAAATCAACGATAAGCATAGAGTATGGGAACTTTTATGACTCTCTTGATATAGAAGTATATGCACTCAAAAGCAATTCACTGGCCATTTTTACCACGAATGATATCAATACAACCGGGACATTTAGCATTGAAGCAAAAGGTGACTTTATAGATATAGACACAAATGCTACAGTAGATACCAACAGAACTATACTCAACAATATTCTCTGGAGCACAACCAATGACGCAGTTATCACTATAGATGATAATAATTTGGTAGAAGTTGAAATAATTAATACAGGGGAGACAAATATAACGGCGAGCGTATTTGACTACAATGTCACCAAAACATTTATCATCAACTAAAAGATACTACTCTGAGAGATTAAGCAGTTCTCTCACAACCTCTCTGTCATCAAAAGGGAGCTTCTGATCATAGATGATCTGATAAGATTCATCACCTTTGCCAAGGACAACAACAACCTCTTCCCCCTCCTGATCATCAAGTGCCATCTGTATAGCTTTTTTTCTGTTTAATTCCACAACGACATTGCTTCTGTCTTGTATCCCCTCTAAGATATCTTCTACGATATGTTCAGGGTCTTCATTGCGCGGATTATCACTCGTGATATAAACTTTTTTTGCCAAAGTTGCAGCAACTCTTCCCATAAGCGGACGTTTCTCTTTGTCTCGATCTCCACCCGCACCAAAGACTACAAGCAACTCTTTCTCTTTGAGTGCGTTAAGTACCTGCTGCATACCATCTGGAGTATGTGCAAAATCTACTATGACATTGGGAGCTTCACAAACCTGCTCCATTCTTCCGCTCACACCAGCAAAATTATCTACAACATCAGCAACCTCTTCTAGCTTCTTGGCAGTTACAATATGCACCGCCGATATAGCTGCCATAAGGTTATAAAGGTTGAAAAAACCATGGAGTGATGCGGTAAAGGGAACTATCTCCTGAAAATGCTGGATAATACCGCTTGAGGCATCATTGAGTGAGTATGCCATCAGTCTGTAAGTTGCCGGATTTTCAATACCGTATGTAAAAGTATTTTTTATGTTAAATGCAGCTTTTGGCTCATCTTTATTGATAAGCTTTCTCCCCTCATCTTGGAAGAAACTGTTCTTGACACTTATATATTCACCGAGTGTTTTATGATAGTCTAAATGATCTTGTGTAATATTGGTTAATATTTTCAACTCAAAGTTTAAACCCTCAACACGTTTTTGCACTATAGCGTGGGAGCTCACTTCCATTATGAAAAACTCACATCCCGCTTCCACTGCCTGATAGATATGTTTATAAGTATGTAAAACACTCGGTGTTGTGAGTGATTTTCCCTCTATAACTTCATCATTCATAAAAAAGCCGCGCGTTCCCTGCATCGCTGTTTTATAGCCAAGATCGAGTAAAAATGAGTATATAGCACTTGCTGTTGTAGTTTTGCCGTTTGTTCCCGTAATACCTATGATCTTAATCTGATCAACTCCAAAGAGCTCGGCAATATCTTCTATCTTTATGATTGAGTGAGCACCATTGTCTTTTGCATTTTGGAGGTATTTTTCATTTTGGGCAGTGAGAACAAAAGCGGTTTGAGCATCACATTCAGCGGAGTTTTCACTTACATAAGTAAAATCCTGATTTGGGAGTTTAATCTTCACTAAGGTCACCTTTTGCCAATTTTTTTAAGAGTTTTCTCAGAAGCTCATCACTTGGATAGACACTCAGTGCATTCTCCAAATATGTTAAAGCCATCTCGGCAAAATCATGCTCTATAAGATTCTCTAAAAAATCAACAAAATCCTCTTTTTTGGTAATAATAACCCTTGTGGAAAACATAATATTTTCAAAGGTCTCCCTAAAGCTGTTTCCATCTTCTACAATAGCTTTGAAATCTTTATATAAGATACCGTCTTCAAGTTCCAATCTATCACGTAAAGGCTCGGCAAATACTTCACTCAGCTTCTCTAATGAGCCATCCATATTTTGAAGTATCTCACTCATTATGTTATCAGCTTCCTCTTTGTCTTCCTCTTTGAGTATTTCGTAGTAGTCAAACAAAGCCTCAGCACCACCCTCTCCGCTCATCGCCATCTCTGAGAGAATCACTCCATTGTAAGCCTCTTTGGAATTTGGATAGTTTTGAAGTACAGCCGCAAACTTCTCTAAAGCATTTTTAAAATCTGCTTTGGAAAAACTCTCTTTAGCCTGTGTTAATGTTTTATATTTACTCATACCACTCATACTGCATTCACCGTTTTATAAATTTTCTATATCATTTTCCATACCCATCGGTACATTAACAACCTCAAGTTCGGGATGTATATCCATTCTCAGTTGTCTTTCAACTCCATACTTTAAGGTACTTCCACTACTGGCACACCCTATACATGCACCTTTTAATTGGACATACACTTTAGAATTTTTTACAGTTATAAAGTCTATATCACCACCATCAAGTGCCAAGGAGGGGCGAACCTTATCAATTACATTTTTTACTGGGGCCATAAGCTCTTCATCAGTAAATGGGATCATATATTATCCTTTGAAGTTATTCATATCATAAAATATGACAATATCGCTTAACAAGCGATAAAAATTTTAATTATCTTTGTAGTTTCAAGCTTTTAGCGACAAAACCTGATCTACATACGACGATCTTCTCATTCCAACGAGTATATAATCTATTTCGTTTATTTGCATCAAAAACTTTAATGCACACTCCTGCATCGTTGTATGACACTCTTGAAAAAACGCTTTGAGTTCTGTTTTTGTTCGTCTTGAGCACTCAAATGCAACCATTTTTTTATACTCAGCTAAAAACATATCTATGTAATGCAGCAGAGTATCCCTGTTTGTTTCCTCTATCGCCTCAAGACTCTTTTTCATGTGCGGAATGATCTGTGTAAACAAAAATGTTTCATAATCTCCTACCCATCCAAACTTATGCTTGCTCTCATCAAGTTGTTCTAAAAGATTGTAGAGTGTTCTGAGAAGATCGTTGTCACACACTTCTAAAAGCTCATTGAGATGATGATAATACTCTCTACTCTCATCATACTCGGCAAGCCTGTACATTTTTCCTTGAAATTGCGCATTGAGAGGTCGGTTGGCAAGTACACGCAAGCCATTCTCTTTTGCCCATTTGGCGCATTGAAGCCCCTGTGTTTCAAGCATATTTATAGGTAACTCTATCGTTGTAAAGCTATGCTCTTGGTTTCCTGCACTATACGCTGCCTCCTCTGCAATGGTGATGAGATCTTCATAAGGCAAAAATTCAGGCGAGTTGTGTTGTTTTGAGAAACTGTTTGAACTGATACCATAAGAGTTTATGCGCCCATTTTTCACCTCTTGCTCCAAGGCTACAAATGTATTATATATCCTTCTAAACATCTCATCTAGTCTCTCATCTTCATCCACGCCATTGTTTATAGCATCTAACAAATAATACTCCGGATTATGTATAAGATAGCACTCTATAGTGTCCATCTCAAGTCTTTGCAGTGAAAGGGTAAGCTGTTCATGCATAAACGAAGGGGCAATACTATGAAAACATTCAGGGGAGAACTCAACAACACCATCAAAATTCTCCTGTTGATGTTTGAGCATGTTGTGCCCTTGTATATAACCAAACTTGCTAATGATCTCAACACTTTCTCTTATATCATCATCAAAAGTTCTAAGTGCCAGCGCTATAGCTCGTTCTGCTCCGCCGTCTGTGTAGTTTGAGGATGTGTCTATCACTCTGATGCCGCAACGAACTGCTTCTTTCAACGCTTCTATATGCTGTGCATTGTGCTCACTGATTCTATAGGTTCCAAATGCGAAATTACTCATAAAAACTCACTTTAATTTTAAGTATTTTAGAATTGGGAAAGTCTAAGAGGGATATCATGGGCATATGCCCATAATTAAGATATTGATTAGTTATACTAATTCAATAAATGCCATAGTAGTAGCGTCACCACGGCGAATACGAGTTCTAGTAATTCTAGTGTAACCACCTGCACGATCAACATATGTCGGTGCGATTTCATTGACTAGTTTCTTAGTAGCTTCTTTGCTTTGAAGCGCCGCAAATACTGTTCTGTGAGCATTAGAATCATTCTTAGTTGCAACTGTAATCAGTTTTTCAATGTAAGAACGTAACTCTTTTGCTTTCTCAACAGTAGTTTCAATTTTACCATGTTCAATTAACGAAATACTTAGGTTTTTTAACAAAGCAGCACGGTGTGCACTTGTACGACCTAGTTTACGGTATCCATGACGATGTCTCATCTGTTATCCTCTTATTAAGCTTCTTTAGCTTCTATTTTCTTTTTTAATGCACTTATAACATCATCTGCAAGATCAGAACCAACTGCAAAACCAAACTCTTGCACTTTCTCTACAATCTCATCATATGATTTTTTACCAAGGTTTTTCACATTTTTTAAGTCATTTTGACTCATTAAAACGATCTCACCTATAAGTTTAATGTTTGAGCGATCCAAGCAGTTAAAACTACGAGCACTTAATCCTAAACTATCAATATGAGTTGCCAGTTTTTTAATATCCGGATTCTCTTCAACAATCTCAATCGTTGCAGGAGCCTTAATACTAATTTCACTGTTAAATACTGCTAA
Source organism: Sulfurimonas sp. (assembly GCA_026996295.1). Taxonomy (GTDB): domain Bacteria; phylum Campylobacterota; class Campylobacteria; order Campylobacterales; family Sulfurimonadaceae; genus Sulfurimonas. The sequence continues at coordinate 9,646 of JALWLL010000057.1, read as the reverse complement.
TTGTGCATACATAACCTCTAGTGAGTTTCTAAACGCATCAAGTGGTGTGATCTGACCATCTGTAACAATATTTATAATAACTCTTTCAAAGTTAGGATTGTCCTCAACAAGAACATTTTCTATCTTATATGTTGCACTACGAACCGGAGTGAAGTAAGCATCTAAAGCTATATATCCATCTTCTAATTCATCATGAGTATCTTCACTCGGTACATAACCGATACCTTGAGCAATGGTTATGCTGAAGTTAAGTGTCGCATCTTCATTTAGTGTTGCTAAATGTGCATCCGGTGTTACAACTTCTACATCATCATTACTAAGATCAGATCCTTTTACAACACAAGGACCCGCAAAGCTATAGTTTATTTCTGCTTCAGTAGCTTCACCTAAAAGCTTAAAGCGGATCTCTTTAAGATTTAGGATAAAGTCTGAAATATCTTCAAGCATACCGCGTACAGAGTCAAACTCATGCTTGGCACCCTCGATTTTAATAGCTATTGGAGCATAACCAACTGAGCTACTTAACAAAAAACGGCGAAGTGGATGAGCTAAAGAAATCGCATATCCTGTTTCAAAAGGAAATGCTATTATATTTGCTTCATTCTCACTAATTTGTTCTACCTCAAACTCTTGAGGAGCTAGTGGAGTAGTTTTAATTTTTTTCATTCTCAAACGCCTTTTTTTTACTTATTATTTCGAGTAAAGTTCAACGATTAAACGTTCTTCAACTGGAATAACAACCTCTTCACGCTCTGGTAAACGAGTAAAGATACCAAACACTTTCTCTGCATCGATATCAACCCATGGAGCAAGACCTGTTTGGTTTGTTAACTCGATAGCACGAGTAATTTGAACATTGTTTTTGCTACTTTCACGAACTTCTATCTTCTGACCAGGTTTCACACGGTAAGAAGGGATATCCACTTTTTTACCATCGATCAAAATGTGACCGTGAGTAACAAGCTGACGTGCGAAACGACGAGTTGAAGCAAATCCCATTCTGTACACAACGTTATCTAGTCTTTGCTCGATCAATGTGATAAGGTTTGTACCTGTATTACCATCACGACGTTTAGCTTCTACGAATAATGCGCGGAATTGTTTCTCAGAAACACCGTACATGAATTTCGCTTTTTGCTTTTCATTTAACTGTAAACCGTACTCTGATACTTTTTTACGACGCTGACCATGTTGACCTGGACCATATGGGCGCTTATCTAATGCAGACTTACCTGCTAAACGACGCTCACCTTTAAGGTTAAGGCTTACTCCAAATCTTCTTTCGATTTTCTCTACTGGACCTCTATATCTTGCCATCAGTAATCTCCTTAAACTCTACGACGCTTAGGCGCACGACAACCGTTGTGTGGTAATGGTGTAACATCTTTCATGAATGTAACACGGATACCTTCGATTGCACCTACAGACTTAACTGCAGTTTCACGACCTGAACCAGGACCTTGAACTTTAATACCAAGTTCTTTAATACCATGAACTTTTGCTTTTTCTACCGCATCTTCAACAGCTGCTTGTGCTGCAAACGGAGTAGATTTTTTAGAACCCTTAAAACCAAGGCTTCCAGCAGAACTCCAAGCGATCATATTACCCATTTCATCAGTAATTGTTACTAGAGTATTATTGAATGATGCAGCGATATGAACTATACCGCGAGCAATATTCTTTTTTATTACTTTTTTTCTAACAGCTTTTCTTTTTGCCATCTATTATATCCTTACGCTGCGCCGACAGTTTTACGTTTACCCTTACGAGTACGCGCATTTGTCTTAGTTTTTTGACCACGACATGGAAGACCACGACGGTGACGAAGACCACGGTATGAACCTAAGTCCATAAGTGCCTTAATATCCATTGCAACTTTTTTACGAAGATCACCCTCTACCATATGATTGGCACGGATCTCAGCTGTGATAGCTGCGATATCTTCTTGAGATAGTTCGAAAACTCTTTTGTTATAGTCTATACCTGTAGCGTCTAAGATTAGACGAGAAGCATGAAGACCAATACCATAGATATATGTTAGACCATACTCTATACGTTTTTTCTTAGGTAAATCAACACCAGAAATACGAGCCATGATTATCCTTGTCTCTGTTTATGTTTTTTAACTTTGCAGATCACTCTAACAATGCCTTTTCTCTTGACGATCTTACAATCATCACACATCTTCTTAACTGAAGCACGTACTTTCATAGAAAGCTCCTGAATTTAATTCTTCGCTGCTTTTAGGCAGTTAATACCTTGCCAATACTTTTAACTATATAAAAATATATAGATAAAAACACTCAACTTTTATGTTAAAACAGCAAAGCGGACGCGTATTATACTCAATACAATGTAAAAGATTTATTAAGCGTATTATTTTTGTCTAGTTTTATTACATTTTAAGTAAATTTATAGCATTTAGTCCCATAAAACACTCACGCCGTATTCACTATGTAAAATTATATGCTTATTGTAGTAGATCTTTTTACCGTATTTTTTGCTCAATAGCTCCACTTCCAAGCTCTCCTCTTTTAAAAGTGTTCTCACTTCTTTATATGAAAGCCATTTCCCATAGCGTGCTAGTGAGTTTTGCCAAATTCTAAAATCACACTTTGCATCTTCTGTAAGTTCGTACATCTCACCATCTTCTGTTTTCCATTTGGCATTTGTGCATGCATACAGTTTCACTTTCTTTCCACGAACCTCTTTGTCACGTACCTCTATGTGACCATCTGCGCAATAAGGGCATTTACCAAGAAGCATACTTTATCTCCATCTATCTATTTGATTGAAATCTTTTTTATTGTAAAATAAAATCAGCTTTTGTTTTTATTTTATTGCTGTGTGCAATATTATTTTCTGTAGCGAACTCAAAAGCTAATGCTGAATAAAAAATTAATAGTTTTTTATAAAATTAATTTACTTAATTGGCTTAACTTATGTATAATGTCAAAAAAACAAGGGAGAGAGTTCTATGTTAAAACATATTTTAGTTGTATCGGCTTTGGTTATAACTCTATTTGCAAACAATTATGAAAGAGGTGATGATGCCTATGAGAACGGAGATATTAAAAAAGCTGTTACATTTTGGAAAACCGGTGCTAAATACGGGGAGGTTGATTCACAGTTTATGCTAGGATTTCTTTATCTTCAAGGAGAAGATATTCCACAAGATACACAAAAAGCAGCAACACTCTTGGCAAAAGCTTTCGATCATGGAAGTGAAACCATAAGAATCACTATCGCTCTTGCATATTACAAGAATAAGGCACATGCCCCGGCAGACATCAAAGCTCTAGAGCAGTTTGAACAAGCCATTGACAAACAAGGGCGCATTGCCCAGTACCATCTCGGTATGCTTTTTATAACCGGTGCTGCAGATATAAAAAACATGAAAAAAGGTGCTGCGCTTATTAAAAAAGCAAAAGATGCCGGTCTTTTAGAGGCTAAAGAAGCATGGTCCCAATACAATCTCAAAAAATATATATAAAACGCATATAGCGTAAGCTTGCCATACTATTTTATGGCAAGCTTACAATCTTTGCCACACACTTGTGTAAAGTTTCGCTAAAATTCCGTTATGAATTCATATGCCGATAAATTTAATACTGCCATTACACATACTTTGTTCTCAAAACTGCCAACTTCTGAACAAGAGTTCATAAAACAAAAAGCATTTTTTTACAAGTTTTCTTTTCAAGAACTCAAACAGATCATAGATATGGCACGTGACCTGCAAATGTGGGATGAACACACTCTTCACGCAATATTTCCCGAGCATGAGCATAAAAAAGTTGTTTTCTCACGACTTAAAAAAAACTATGAAGCTCTCAGAAGCAAGCCAAACTCCTACGAGGAGTTTACACCAAAAAATATTGCGCAGGAACAAAAATATACTTTCAAAGTGGCTCAAAAGGAGGGATTTGGTCTTGGACTCTGTCCCGTAGCAAGTGAAAAAACACGCTGTTGCAACCTTTTGACACTAGATGCTGTGGAGAGTTGCGGTTTTGACTGCTCTTATTGCTCCATTCAAAGTTTTTACAACCAAAACACCATCACTTTTGACAGTAGTTTTGCCCAAAAACTCAAAAATCTCAATCTTGATCAAAACAAAACCTACCATATCGGTACGGGGCAAGCTTCTGACTCGCTTATGTTTGGCAACAAAGAGGGTGTTTTAGATGCCTTGTTCACCTTTGCCAAAGAAAATCCAAATGTTATTTTGGAGTTTAAAACTAAATCAGACAATATCACATATATTTTGCAAAACGATGTTCCTAAAAACATACTCTGCACCTGGAGTCTTAACACCCCAACGATCATCGAAAATGAAGAACATTTAAGTGCTTCACTTACAAAACGATTGAAAGCCGCCAGAAAAGTAGCCGACAAAGGTGTCAAGGTGGGTTTTCACTTCCATCCCATAGTGGAGTATGAAAACTACTTAAATGAATACGAGGCAGTCTATACAGAGCTTATGCAAACTTTTACCCCTCAAGAGGTTGCACTCGTAAGTTTTGGTACACTTACATTTATAAAACCGGTGATCAAACAACTCAGAGAAAGAGAGTTTAAAAGTAAAATAACACAAATGCCCTTTGAAGATGCCAGCGGGAAAAGCTCTTACCCCTATGCTACTAAAGTGGAGATGTTCAAACATGCTTATGAGAGTTTTCAACCCTGGCATAAAGATGTCTTTTTTTATCTTTGTATGGAAGAGCATGCTATGTGGAAAGAGAGCTTTGGCTACCAGTATGCCACCAACAACGATTTTGAAAGAGCTATGCTGCATGCATACTGCCACAAGATCGGTATAGATTATTTGTTATAAAAGGAAACACATGTCTTGTTCAACAACACAAACGCAAAAGCAGAACTATTTTTTATCACAACCTCATCAACCCTTTTTCGTACTTGGGATTGTAAACGCTATTGTTGTTATGCTTCTTTTTGCACTCAACTACAAAGGTGTTATAGATCTTCATACAAACACGCTCAACATCCATGTATATACCATGATCTTTATGGTATTTACCAATGTTTTTACAGGTTTTTTGTTTACGACATTCCCCCGCTTTTGCCAAAGTGCAACCATAGATAAAGCCTACTACACAAAAATATTTTACGGAAATACTCTAGGCACACTGTTGTTTGTTGTGGGTGCTTTGCTAAACTTCTACATCGTTATAGCTTCTATGCTCATTTTATTTACCTTTCAAGCTTTTATAGTGTACAAACTATACTCTATCTATACACACTCTGTAGTTCCTGCAAAAGAGGATCAGTACTGGATCATGATGGCTCAGTACTTTGGAGTTTTTTCCCATCTGCTCTTTTTACTTTCACTTGGGTTTGAGGGTCTGCAAAACCTTGCTGTTACACTTTCTTTTTATATGTACCTTATCTTTTTAACCTTCAGTGTTGCACAAAGAATGATCCCGTTTTTTGCTCACTCTTTTGAGCAAAAAGATCCAAGGCTTGTCAGTACTGTGTTTGTTTTATTTCTTGCTAAATCACTTCTCATGCTTTTTAACGAGTACACTTTCATCAAAGTTGCCGAGATCATTCTCGATCTTCTTTTAGCCCTGTATCTGCTCAACGAATTTTTAAGATGGAAGCTTCCGCTTTTTACGTCACAGTCTATTATGTGGGTACTTTTTCTTGGTCTGTTTTGGTTGCCGAGTGCGCTATTTGTTGGCTCACTAAGCCTTATTGCTGAACTATTTTTAGATACAAGTTTTTACTTTTTAGATATCCATCTGATCGCCATTGGCTTCTTAACCACTATACTCATAGGGTTTGGTACGAGAGTAACACTTGGTCATGCGGGGCAGTCTCCACATGCAGACTCTTTTGCTACAAATCTTTTTTGGTTTGTGCAGGTGGTGGTCGCTATGAGAGCTTTGTATAGTGTTAACATCGCTTTTGGATGGGATGTGAGCTTTTTATTTGATATCGCTTTTAGTGCGTGGCTTCTTTTGTTTATAGCATGGGGAGCACGTTACGCAAAAGTGTTAATCTTTGGAAGTAAACTCTAAATCACCTCAAAGAGGTGATAAAGACTACTCAACGACCTCTACTGCCGGTTCCTCTTCTGGGCTCTGAACCTCTTGAGTACCTGTTTCCTGAGGTGTGCTTTGCGGTGGAGCAACTACTTCTTCAACAGCTTTAACTTCTTCAACTTTTGGCTGTTGTAGTTCATCGTCAACACCGGTAGGGCTCTTTTGATCTGGTTGCAGCTCTGCTGCATCAACTTCTGAGCTTACTTCTTGAGATGTTAGATCTTCTTGCGGTATTTGTAGTGTTGCATTATTATCGACCTCCTCTACATTTTCTTGCAGTGTTGCATTATTGTCGAATTCTTCCACACTCTCTTGCACTGTTGCATTGTTATCAGCCTCTTTGACATTCTCCTGTATGACTTCCACCTCTACCTTAGCTTCTGGAATCTCTGTACTCTCAACAACGGGTTCCATGCTCTGCACTGCAACAACCTTTTGCTCCTCTGCGTTTGGTTGCACCCTTTGAAGCTCTTGCAAGTAGTCAATTTTTTCATATATTGGAAGCGGCAAGATAGTTCTGCTTTGTTCTTTATAGTTAAGTTCTGCGAGTCTTCTGTGAAGCTTTGCAAAATAGGCCTCCTGCTCATCCTCATTGAGCTCTCTAAGATGAAAAACATCCTTTGCCAATGTTTGTGCATACTTAGCAGCGTCATTTGTTTCTTTGGCAAGCCGTTGCACCATTTCACGGTTGTCAGGTTCTTTTTTTATTCTCAAACGTGACGAGTCATAGAGTTTTTGTGCTTTTTCAAAATGCAGCGGTACCAACTCATCAAGATCATCATCTTCCATATTTTCCAAAATGATCTTTGCGCGATTTATATTTCTATAAACAACAGCGTCTCCATAAAGATCTTTGGCTTCTTCCATAACTGTTTTTTTATCTTCTAAAGCCTGTGATGTCTCTCTTTTATCTATAAGAACGATTAAGTCTTTGTAATCATCTTGAAAATTATCGTATCTGTCTGCAAAGATCTCTTTTGTATTTTGTGCCTGCATCCGCTTATCTATATCTGCAACATCCGAGAGATATTTTTTCACCATTTTTTTTGTCTCATAAGCGTCTTCAAGTGCTTTTTTTGCCTGCAGATACGCTTGCATTTTTTCATCTTTTTTTTCGGCATCGAGCGCATCCTGATAGTACTCCTGTGCCAACTCTATGCTGTAAGGAGCATACACAAGTAACTCATCTGTATTCATCCCCTCATGCAGCTTCTCAGCGAAGTGATCTATTTTTGAAAGATCAAACTGCTGCACCTCTTGTTGTTGCTGAGGGGTCAATGTGGCACCCCCACCACACCCGCTAAATGTTGCAACCACAACAAACGCCGCCAAACTCAATTTTATACTATTCATTTTGCACCTTTACTCAAATATCACTATGATCGTTATATACTAATCTTGAGTATTTTGCCATAGATTTACTTATGCAAATGTAAATTTTATCGATATAAAGATATAATACCCCAAACGGAATTACCAAGGAAAACAATTGACACTAAGCCCCCATTTAGAACTAGGACACATAAACACTTTACGAGTTGACAGACAAACACCCCACGGTCTGTTTTTAATGGCAGGGGACACAAATGATGTTCTTTTACCTCAAGCCTATGTCACAGAGGATATGGTTGAAGATACTCTTATAGATGTCTTTTTATACACTGACTCAGAAGACAGACTCATCGCAACAACCAAAACACCAAAAGCGATGCTCGATGGCTTTGCACTGATGGAAGTGGTCGATGTAGCACCCTTTGGCGCTTTTATGGACTGGGGACTTCTCAAAGATCTTCTTGTACCTAACATGTTGCAAAAAACACCTTTTCATATAGGTGAGAAACGCTTTATCAAAGTAGTTTATGACGAAAGAACACACCGCCTTGTCGGCAGTGAAAAACTCGGTGATTTTTTTCAAAGACGTGTGCAGGGGCTCAAAAAAGATCAAGAGGTTGAGATCCTCATCATTGCAAAAACCCCACTTGGCTACAAATGTATTGTTGAGGGAAAATATGAGGGGCTTATCTACCATAATGAAATCTTTGAAAACATAGAGCTCGGCGCTTCTAAAAAAGCATTTATTAAAACGATTCGCCGAGATGGCAATATAGACCTTTCTTTGCGAAAAAGCGGTGCAAAAAACACTACCTCCGCATCTGAAAAAGTACTTGCACTTCTCAAAGAAAACAACGGGATCATGCCTTACAACTATAAAAGTGATGCCGAATTGATCAAAGAGACCTTTGGTATGAGTAAAAAAGATTTCAAACGCTCCTTGACAACGCTTCAAGATGCTAATAAAATTGAGATCAAAGATACCGGTATCTATCTAAAGGGGTAAGTATGGCAAAAAAGAAAAAAAGTGTAGAACTCTCAGCGCAAAATATAAAATTTCAAATAGAAAAACTATCGTACAAAGCGATCCGTTTTTACCCTTCTCAAATGACAGTTGATGTCATGGTTTATGCTGAGGACAACACGAAACAGGGGATGCAAAACATCCCTTTTGCACATCTTCCAAAAGAGATAAAAAAACGTATAAAATCAAACTGATTTTTCACTCCCTTACTAAGAGATTTTTAATCAATAAAGAGTGATAATAGTATATGGTTACACCATAAATACAAGGAGATTTACATGAGTAAACACAAAGAAAAAATAGCAAAAGTATTTGAACATCCCTTATCCGGAAACATAGATGTAAAAAAACTCTTAAAAGCGTTGGAGCATTTTGGCGCAGAGATCGAGATGACAAAAGACAACCATGTTAAGATAAAGGTCAATGAAAAAGTCTTTTTTATGACACTTCCACATCAGGGGCATACGCTCTCAAAAGACACACTTGTTGAACTGCGCCACTTCTTAGAACTTCCAGAAGTTGGATTTACTCCGCAAAAATTATAATAATTTCACCAAAGGGCACCCTCTCGCATAGGGCCTTTTGGAATAGTACCTTTTTGCATGTTCTACCAACAAAGCGTGAAACTCCTGATACTCTATCCATAGTTTGTTTGTATCTTCTACAGATTGAAAACTTTGCTGCACAAGATGTTTCACATCAGCATACTTTGCCCTCTCTTCAATAAGCCCTAAACGAAAAAATATCCTTTTGGTATAGCTATCTACAACAAACTCATTTTGTTTATATCCATACAAAAGTATGGAGTCTGCTGTCTCTTCCCCAATGCCAAGAACACACAAAAGTTCCTCTCTCGTGGGTACTTTTGTTAATGTTTCAAAAAACGCAACAAAGGCCAAAATATAGCGAGCCTTCTGGTTATAATACCCTGAGGGTTTGATGGCATTTTTGAGCACCTCTACAGGAAGTTTTTTCACCCCCTCGACACTCAAAGCCCCAAGTGCTTCCAAGTTCTCTAATGATTGTACAACAGAGGTGAAACTTGTGTTTTGTGTGAGTATCGCACCCAAAGAGACCTCAAACACTTCATCCTGTGATTTTGGAAGTGTGTAGTCCCCTTTATGGTAACCACCATGCCCAAGCAGTGGCCACCAGCCTTGCGGACCATACATACTGTACAGTTCCCTATAAAGATAATTAAGCTTATCAAATGCAACTTTATAGT
>JALWLL010000056.1 GCA_026996295.1 Sulfurimonas sp. | reverse complement strand
TCCTCAACTATTACGAAGGGTATCAACGAATCAGCCAAACACAACTCGATACTGTCAAATCTGAGGCAAAACAGAGTGCCAAGTACCATTACAGCCAAGCCAACAAATATTTGAAAGAAAAAAATTATAAAAAAGCACTCCAAGAATATAACAGTGTGTTAAAGTCTGACAAAGATAATAAGCAGAGTATAGAAAAAATAAAACAAATGAAACAACAAAGAGATATAAAGATTTTTCTGACCTCTTTACAAAACAAATTACGATCAACTCTTTTCAACGATAAAGGTACTTTTGAAAATATAAAAAATATATATTGGGCACAATACAAACTGGCACAGTATGATCTAAGAGATCCCCTTGTAAATGAAGCGCAACAAAGGATAGAAAAAAGTAAATATATAAAAAAACTGATATCACAACTCAAGGAAAGTAAAACTCTACAAAAAGCTCAGAAATATTTTCAAAATAAAGAGTATCTCAGATCGATACAACTGCTAAAATCTCTTTTACGTGAAAATGCAAACAACACAAAAGCTCAGGCGCTTCTTAAAAAAGCCACTCTTGCCTCGAAGAAAAAAGTAAACAGGGATTTGGAAGTTGCTAAGATGCTTTATGAGAAAAAACAGCTCAAAAAAGCTCTTGAAGTATTTAAAGATGTGCTTAAAACAAATCCTCAAAACGATACATCTTTAATTTATATAAAAAAGATACAGATGCAACTCAAGACCATAAAAAGTCTTGAGTAGCCTATATGCTTACCTCTTTGATATCTGCAATATTTAATATACTTTTATATATAGAAGCCACAAGAGATTTTCTGTTATTTTTCACATCTTCATCATCAACATTAACCATAACATCATCAAAGAACTTATCGATCTCAGGTTTAAGAGCAAGTAATGCATCTAACTCTTCTTCATAAGAATCATATGTCTTAGAAACAACTTCTTTGTATCTTCTAAAAAGATCTTTTTCAGCCTGCTCTTCAAACAAGGCTTCATTGACCGTAAGTTCCTGATTCAAATCGATATCTTTTGTGATATTGGCAACCCTTTTAAAAGTTGAGAAGGCTTCTGAGAAACCTTCGCTCTCAACCATATTTTTCAGAGCTTCTATTTTTTTACTGATGGCTAGAAGTTCTCTCTCTCCCGATATAAGAACAGCTTCTACAATCGAAGGGTTTACTGTATAGAATTGTTTAATTCTCTCTATAAAGAACATCTCTAACTTTTTCATCTCAAAATCTGCATACTCTTCACTTAGAAGCTCTAAGGTTTTCACTATGTCAAACTCTAGGTTATGCTCATTTACAATTCGTATAAGACCATTTACAGCGCGGCGTAGCGCAAAAGGATCCCGTGAACCCGTAGGGATCTGGTTGATACTAAAGAGTCCCAAAAGTGTGTCAAGTTTTAAACTCATAGCAACGATGGCACTCAGGGTATTTGATGGAAGATCACTTTGTTCTCCATCTGGCAAGTACTGTTCCTTAATGGCAAGTGCAACATTTTCACTCTCACCTGCAGCTTTTGCATAGTAATATCCCATAAGCCCTTGAAGTTCGGTAAATTCATACACCATTTCACTCATCAAGTCCGCTTTTGCAAGTACAACAGCACGCTCTAGTTCTTGAGCACTAACATCGTTTGGCTTATAGAGTTCAAAAAGTTTTTTTGCTATTTTCTTTTCACGTTCAATTTTATCTGCAACACTTCCAAGACCTTTCATGAAAACAACTTTTTCAAGTCCTTTGGTAGAAAGTCCATTTTTAAGATCATTATCGTAAAAGAACAAAGCATCTGCCAAACGTGGGCGAAGAACTCTTTCATTGCCCTGTATCACCTTGGAGAAATCATCTGTTAAAGCATTTGAAACAACAACAAATTTATTGATAAGCTTACCATCTTCAAACACAGGAAAGTATCTTTGGTGCTCTTTCATTGAAGTTACGATAACTTCAGGAGGCAACCTCAAAAACTCTTCATCAAAACTGCCTAAAAGTGCCGTCGGATTTTCAGTGATAGCCACAACTTCATCAAGCAAATCAGCATCACACTCTATGGTTACGCCGTGATCTTTTTCTATAGATGCAAAGTTTGACAAAATATTTTTACGTCTTAGATCAGGAAAAAGTGTCACACCACCATTTTTTAAAACCTCAAAGTACTCTTTAGAGCCATCAATAGGCACAGCATTAAAATCACTGATACGATGCACAAAGGTATGTTTTTCTGAGATAATGCCATACAGTTGAGCTTCTACGGGTTTATCTGCTAAGAGTATATTTACCCATCTGATAGGTCTTATAAAACTTTCATCTAAACTTCCCCATCGCATAGACTTTCCAAAATCAAGTGATTTTATCCATTCTTTTACAATACCCGGCAATAATTCAGAAGCTTTTTTACCCCGTACGTCTTTTTTATAGTAAAGTACCTCTTTGCCATTTTTGGTAGCACTTGAGATCTCATCCAAAGATACGCCACACTTTTTTGCAAAGCCTATGGCTGCCGGTGTCGCCTCTGCGTCTTTGTAGGCAACTGATAGCGGTGCTCCAAAAAACTCTTCAACAGTGTCGTCTTGTTGTGTTTTAAACTCCCTGTGCCATAACACTAAGCGGCGAGGTGTATAGTAAAATTCAAACTCACCTAACAGTCTGTTTTTTTCTAAAATATCTGCATATTTCTTTTCTATGTTTTTCAACTCTTTGAGAAGCGGAACGGCAGGAAGCTCTTCAACCCCTATTTCTATAAGTAATGGTTTTAACATTCATACACTCTTTACAAAATTTATTATTGCCGCGATTTTATCCTTTTTTTTGTTAAACACCGCTTTGTATGAACAAATAAACAGCAGTATATCTATCATATAATTTTTTCTTATAGATTGATTGTTTTATCACATTTAATGTGATAATTTTAACCAAATTTAATTTATTTTAAGCATTTAATATGTTATCATTCTGCTAACTATTAGAGAGACTTTACTTAGTCACTCACAAATAAATGCCAAACCATTCGTAAGAATGGGACGGAAAGCCTACGGGTCTTAAGTTTTTTAAGACAGCCGGGTTACTTTGAAAGTGATTCAGTTTTTTTAATAAGTTTACTTTAAGACAAAAGGTTTGTTATGAAGACAAAAATACTCTCACTACTTCTACTATTAGGAGTAAGTTTTACTGCTGCAAATGCGACAAGTCCATGTACAGAAATTCATGTTGTTCCAGTTCAAAAGACATTACAAAGTTGTGATGGTTCTCAAGGTCAAACAGTTGAAGTTGTAATTCACAATCCTGAATATTGCTACTCAACAATTACCGACATTACACTAAGTGATACAGCTAACTTTGAGCTTAACACTAGTTATGGTGAGGTTCCATGTAATAATGACACTTTCTCTATGAGAGGTTACCAATTTTGTACAGTTGGTGTAACTTTCAAGCCAAGCACTACAAACGGTACGTTTGAAACAGATATAAGCGTAGGTTCTCTATCAGCACCTTTAACTACTGCGTCTATCGAGGGTGAGATTGTTAACTCAACTTCTGCATGTACATGTGATACTCATGAGCATCACGGAAGCAAATGTACAGACAAAGGTGATCA
>JALWLL010000055.1 GCA_026996295.1 Sulfurimonas sp. | reverse complement strand
GCTCACTTCTCATCAGTATAATCTCTTCATAAAATCATATGGAGATATATTGTGAAAAAACTAAACTCTCAAACATTGCAAAGTGCGTTAGCAGATGTTAGTAAAAAAATTGATTTAGCCAATAGCAATATAGAAATAAACGAGCAGATAGAGAGCCTGCTGACATCATTTCTGGATGCAGAGTTTGCATCACTCTGGTTTTATAATGAAAAAGATATGACTCTCTTGCGTGAGCGAGGTGATGGCACTCCAAGAACACTCTCTTTGGATGAGAAGAGGGGAATAATATACAAATGCTTTATGACACAAGAGGCTAAAGTTTATAACTACCTTGCAAGTGACAAAGACTATATTGCTGCAATTGATAATCCTGACAATATTAAAATCAAATCAAAAATTATTGTACCCCTTGTGTACGACGACTGGTTTGCAGGAATAGTAACGGTTTACTCTTCCGTAAAAGTAGCTAGAAAATTTACAAAAGAAGATATAAAAACACTTCAAGCACTCTCTCTTTATCTTATGGAAATTCTCAATAAAATGCATCCGTGTGATGATCAAAGTTGTGCTTGTTATAAGTTAGAGAAAAAAGAGATAAAAAACAAAACGCTTAAAGAGATAAAAAAAGTAGAGGATTCGAGTAAACAAAAGAAAAGTGATAAGGTTATAGACAGTAGTATTGCAAACTTTATTCATGATATTAGAACACCGGCAAATACCTTACAGGGTTTTTTAGAACTTTTAGAGAGCCAGATAACAGATAAAAGACTCAAAGAATACCTTGTCAATGCTAAAGAGAGTGCATATTTTATCAATGAACTCACAACAGAGATGTTAGAGAGAATATCTCTGCAAAATGAAGAGGAAAGTTCTCAAATAAAAGAGATCGAGAGTGTCAAGTTCTTTGCAAGCATTGCAGAGATGTTTGTTTCAAATATGTATGAGAAGAAGCTGGATTTTAATGTTTATATTGATCCTTTACTGCCAAAAACCATAGAAGTAGATGAGTTAAAACTCAAACGTGTTATTATGAATTTGATCGCTAATGCCTATAAGTTTACACCGTATGGAAAATCTGTAGAATTTGCTGTAAAGTATAGCAAAGAGAGCAAGCGAGTGACAATTTATGTAAAAGATAAAGGTATTGGAATTGCAAAAGAGAAGCAGCAAGAAATTTTTAAACCTTTTAAACAGGCTGAAAAGAGTACATTCTTGAACTATGGGGGTACAGGACTCGGTCTCTCTATATGTGCAGGCTATATTGCTGAATTGGGTGGTACATTGGAGCTTGAGAGTAAACCAGATAAAGGAAGCAAATTTTTGTTTACACTCCCTTTGAAAGTTATTGATGAGACGCCTACTTTTGAAGCAGTTGAAAACAAAGATGTCAAGATTGCTGTATTGATGTCTTCAAAAAACTCGTTTTCACTTTTAAATATGGCTCATTATCTTGTCAGAATGAGTATCGACAAGAATAATATTATCGCTGTATCATCTGCTTCAGAAATACCAAAAAATATAACACATCTTGTAGTCTATCAACATAAGTTTGAGAACACTATACAAAATCATATCACCAAAAATACAAAGGTGCTAATAGTAGAAGAGGAACTTTTTTCTGTTAGTAAAGACGAGTTGGATGAAAACTGTGAAGTTGTATCGCAATATGGATATTATGCAGAAGAAATTTATAAATTTATTAACAGTAAAAAAGTTCCAAAAGTGTTGATTGTTGATGATGATAAAACTTCTATTTCACTTTTAGAGAGAATACTGGAGAGTGAACACTGTGAAATTGAAGTGGCTCAAAATGGAAAAGTTGCTTTAGAGATGATTATCGATTCTCATAAGAAGGAGAATCCTTATGCAATAATTTATATAGATAACAATATGCCTCTTATGAGCGGACTTGAAGTGATGCGTCATGTACGTGAGTTTGAACGTGATAATAGACTGAATCCAATCTATGCAGTTTCAACTTCAGGAGATATACTGGATTTCAAAACTCAAGGGCATGATTTTAATGAGCATGTTGGAAAACCTTTTCGTGTAGCAGAGATACGAAAATTATTATATCGCTAAAGAGGAGAAAAAAATGACAAGACCCCAACCAACAGATGCAGAGCATGAAGTAAAGAGTGTAGATTTAATTGTATCAAAATCAGATATAGAGGGGAATATTACCTATGTAAATCCTATATTTATAAAAATATCAGGCTATTCGCAGGCAAGTCTGCTTGAAAAACCACATGCAATATTGCGTCATCCCGATATGCCAAAGGCTGTTTTTAAATACTTATGGGAGAATATTAAAGAGGGCAGAGATGTTGTAGCATTTGTCAAAAATCTCTGTGCAGACGGAGGTTATTATTGGGTACTTGCTACGGTAAAAATGGCAAAGAACCCGGATGGTTCGTTCCGTAATTATATGTCTACTAGAAGATCTGTTACAGATACAGCGAAAAATCAGATCGGTGTGCTTTACAAGAGTCTTTTAGAGATTGAGAAGAATGAAGGAGAGAAAGCTTCCTGGGAAGCTTTTAACAATTTTTTGAGTCAAAACGGTATTCATGATAGTGAAACTTTTAACACTTTTATGAAAAATTTAAATAAGGAGACAGTATAAATGATAGACTTTAATGCGCGTATGGAAAAACTTCGAAAGGTAAATGGTTATTTAGGTTCGGCAATTCTCAACTACTCAGGAGAGACGCTTTATATAGATGAGGAGAATACAGGGGCAGATATAGGGTATGCCGCAGCGATCTTCAATGATTCGTTTCGTCAGATAAATGAGGCATCGTTAGATGTAGGCTTTAGTGATATCGCATCATTTGAGACAAAAACAGAAGACGGACATGTCTTTTTAATGAAGAGTGCAGGTATGCATTCGGATGAGAGTTACTCAAAGATAGATATATTTTGTATCTTCCGTGATGATGGAAATATCGCTTTGGCAAAGATGATAATGGATAAATCATCACAGTTAATTTCTAATGACTTGGCACAGCTTTAAGATTTGAGAAGAGATGAAAAAGATATATCTCATTAGGCATGCCAAAGCAGAGGGTTTTTTAGAAGGTGTAAGTGATTTTGAACGTGTTCTAAAAAAACGAGGTGTAAAAGATATAGAGATGATTGGCTCTTATATGGCACTGCAGGGTATATCACCTGATGTGATCCTTTGCAGCTGTGCAATGCGTGCAGAGCAAACGGCTTTGCAACTTGCCAAAAAGCTTGGTTTTGAGGGAAAGACATATTTTTTGCAAGAGCTTTATTATGCTTCAAATGAAGATGCCTTAGGAATCATCATGGCACAGGATAAGAGTTTGGATTCGATCTTTATAATTGGACATAATCCTCAACTTAACGAGCTTGTGAACACCTTATCGTCCGAATATATTAATAAAATTCCTGCTATGGGGGTTGCTGCTCTTACTTTTAACATTAACACATGGTCTGAGATTGAAACTGTAAAAGGGGAGTTGGATTTTTTTATCTACC
The DNA here is from genome assembly GCA_026996295.1 of Sulfurimonas sp. GTDB lineage: Bacteria > Campylobacterota > Campylobacteria > Campylobacterales > Sulfurimonadaceae > Sulfurimonas. The sequence continues at coordinate 117 of JALWLL010000055.1, read as the reverse complement.
CGAAGCAGTTTGAATATTATATGCCAAAGCAGATTCGTACAACACTACCGAGGTAGCTTTTGTTTATCAATTTTTTTTCTCTGTAGAAGTTTGTGTGCCAAGGAGAGAGTCTCTTTG